>DAIMHB010000150.1:0-5553 GCA_036723545.1 Beijerinckiaceae bacterium | reverse complement strand
GGTATGCGGATGATGCTGGGCTTGCCCGCCAGCGCCACAGTGGCAATGCCGCGCAGGGCAAGCTCAATGTCGGTCGCGCCGTGCTGCATGTCAAACAATGCGGCATCAAAGCCCTCGCGCACCAGCAATTCGGCAAAACCCGTATCCGTGCCGCTGATCCATGCACTCAAAACAGGTTGATTATGGGCAATATACTGTGCCAGCGCGCCGATAAGATGGGTCATGGAATTTTAAACTCAGATGAGACTGTCGAGAAAGCCGTGAATGGCGCGGCGCTGCTGTTTCGTGGGGCGCCCCGCGCCCGCGTCACGTTGCGGGGAGTGCTCTGCTTGGGGCGGTGGTGGCGGTGAGAGATCTTCAAACAATAGTTTGGCCTCCTCAAAGGGGCCGCGGCGTGTGCCGCCATCCCTGATTTTAAGAATGCGCACCTGCCGTTCCAGCGCAATGGTCAGCACATCGCCCGCGCGCACCGCTTTGGCGGGAGAATCTGTGCGCTCAGAATTGACCCGCACATGGCCCGCCGCCACCAGCTTTGCGGCCAGCGAGCGGGTTTTGACCACGCGGGCAAACCACAGCCATTTATCAAGGCGCTGTTTGTCCGCGGGGCTGGCTGCGGCCATAGGGTTCAGTCCTTTTTCTGTTCCATTGCGGCTTTGAGGGCCATCAATTTGGCAAAAGGCGAATCAGGATCGGGCTGTTTCTCGCGGCCCTTAGGGGCCTCGGTCGAGGCAAAGGGCGCACCACGCGGCTTGTGGCGCTCGTCGCGGCCTTTATTGTCGAAACGCTTGCCGTCCGGTCTCTGGCCGTCGCGTGGGGGGCGTCCTTCCTGCGGGCGTCCCTCTTGCGGGCGGTTTCCTTCTGGCCGCTTGCCCTGAAAGGCAGGCTTGGAGAAATGATCGGCGCGTCTGGGGCGCGGGGCCTGCGGCGCGGCGTCGCCGGTGGCTTCTGCGGGTGCCGCAGCGGGCGCGGCACGCGGGCCGGAGGGGCGGCGCTCCCCGCGCTGCGCATGGTCGGGGCGCGGATGATGATGGCGATGATGATGATGGCGCTGCAAATGCCACACCTCAATCAGCACAGGCTCGACCGGAGCGGCCTCTGGCACAGGGGCGTCTTCAGGTGGCGTTTCGGCCTGCGCCGTTTCCGCCGGGGCTTCGGCAGCCTCGGCAATTACAGGCGATGGGGCCTCTTCAGAAGCAACGGCGTCCGTTATGGCCGCAGCGGGGGCTTCGTCGGTCTGTGCCGTCTCCACAACCACCGGCGTGGTCGGGGCCAGCGGCATCAGCGGCACCGTGATCGCAGGGCCCGGACGCTTGGTGGCGACATAGCCCAAAGAGCGCAGAATGGCGGCAAAATCTTCACCCGAGCAACCGGCCAGCGAGGTCATGCCCACAGTCACGACAAAACCGTCATTGTCAGCGCTGCCCGCAGGCGCATCACCCGGGGTTGTGCCGGGGCGATAATTGATCGCCGGACGGATGAGGTCGGCCAGACGTTCCAGAATGTCCACACGCACGCAGCGCTCGCCGCACAGGCGGAAACCGGCAGCGCGGTAAAGCCCCTTCGGCACGTCCTTATCAGCGGCAAAAGAGGTGCGGCCGGAGGAAGCCAAATGCGGCACTTCCGACAGGCCCTTGATTTCGGATGTGCCGCCATTCTTCAGCGCCCAAAGCTGGGCGGCCAATGCGCGCGGCGCAGGCTTGATGGTGGCGGGCAGATAAATGTGATAGGCACCAAACCGGACACCGGCCTTGCGCAGGGCGCTGCGGCCGTCCTGATCAAGGCTCTTCATGTCCTCGCTGATTTTTGCCCGCTCCAGCACGCCGAGATTTTCGGCAATCTGAAAGGCGATGCCACGGGCAATGCCCTCCAGTCCTTCGCCGGTTTCCAGCGCAAACAACGGGCCGAGCAGCTTCTTGATATGCTGATCCATCCAGAGGTTGATACGGGTCTGGGCGGTTTCGAGCGCCGCACCGGACAAAAGCTCGTCGGCCAGCAGGCGCAGGCGCGGCTCCAGAATTTTATCCCCCGGGGTGAGCTTGCCGATAACCTCGCCCAGCCAGCGCAATGTGCCGTCATTGGAGAGAACCAGAGATTCATCCACCGCCTCATGCAGTTTGGCGGCGCGCTTTTCCAGCTCGGCCCCCAGAATCTGGTGCGCGGCCGCATTCAGGGCCTTGGCCTCTTCACCGGAGGCCTGCGGGTCTGGCGTAAAGCGAAACCCTTCAAGATGACCGACGTGCTGGTCTTCGACCTTGACATCTCCGGTGGCGGTGATTTCCGCTGCAAGCATAGCATTCTCTCTCAAACGACGCATCAGAAGGCTGGTCCGACGGTCAACAAACCTTTGGGTCAGGCGTTCATGCAAAGCGTCAGATAAACGATCTTCCACCTGTCTGGCAACACCCTGCCAATATTCAGGATCAATAAGCCAATCTGGCCGATTGGCAATATAGGTCAAGGTGCGAACCTGCGCTATTCTGGCAGATAATGTATCAATATCGCCATCAACGCGATCAAATTGTGTAAGGTGGCGGGAAAACCACTCATCGGCAATGCGCCCGGCCCGCACCACAAAATTGAAAATGGTCAGGGCGAGATCAGCATGGGCCGCAGGCGACACCTTGCGGTAGTCGGGAATCTGGCAGCATTCCCACAGGCGCATCATATCGGCGCGGGTTTTGATGTTGCGCTGGATGGCCTCATCGCGGGCGGCAATGTCCAGCACCAGAATATCCTCGCCCACCGGCGCACGGGTCAGGCCATATTCTTCCGGCACCACCTCAAGACTGGCCTGAAGCGCGCGCAGCGAGGAAAAATCGAGATCGGCATTGCGCCATTGCAGCATATTCACCGGATCAAACCGATGCTCGGTGAGCATTTCGACAATATCTTCGGTGAAGGGCAGGCAGCGGCCCGTGGTGCCGAAGGTGCCGTCCTTGATGTGGCGTCCGGCGCGCCCGGCGATCTGCGCCATTTCGGCGGGGGTCAGGCGGCGACGCTGCCAGCCGTCAAATTTTTTATCCGCCGCGAAGGCCACATGCTCGACATCCAGATTGAGCCCCATGCCAATCGCGTCGGTGGCGATAATATAATCGACATCGCCATTCTGGTAGAGGTCCACCTGCGCATTGCGGGTGCGCGGCGAGAGTGCGCCCAGAACAACAGCCACGCCGCCTTTTTGCCGGCGCATCAGCTCGGCAATGGCATAAACCTCCTCCGCCGAAAAGGCGACAATGGCGCTGCGCGGGGCCAACCGGGTCAGCTTACGGTCTCCGGCAAAGGTGAGATTGGACAGGCGGGGCCGCGATACAATAGTGATGCCGGGAATAAGGCGCTCCAAAACGGGCGCCATGGTGGCTGCGCCTAAAATCAAGGTTTCCTCCCGCCCGCGCATATTGAGCAGACGGTTGGTGAAGGTGTGGCCGCGGTCCAGGTCGCCCGCAAGCTGGATTTCGTCAATGGCCACAAAAGCCACGGAAATATCGCGCGGCATGGCCTCGATGGTGGAAATCCAGTAGCGCGGATGTTTGGGCTTGATTTTTTCCTCGCCGGTGATGAGGGCCACAGCCTCGGCGCCCACTTTAGCAACCACACGATTATAAACCTCGCGCGCCAGCAGGCGCAAAGGCAGGCCGATGATGCCGCTGGAATATTCCAGCATCCGCTCAATGGCGAGATGGGTTTTGCCGGTATTGGTGGGGCCCAGCACGGCAAGAACGCCTTTGGCGCGTTCATGGATCTCAAGACTGCGGCGCTCGGGTCTATGCACATTCATGGCTTATATAGGCTCGTAAAAATCAGGGACCGCACAACAGCCCATACAGGTTACACAGCCGGAGGCGTTTGGCCAAGGCTTTACATAAGGCTCTTTTGAAGCATGTGCCAGAACGGCACAGCCAAAAGTGCCAAAATTTACGTTCCGAACGTTGAAGGAACGAAAAGCGCCCGAATCACGGATAGCGTTTCAATCGCTGTTTGTTCCCTGCTCTATGTTGTGCGTGAGACCAAAGGCTGTCTATATCTTGAAAAGATGTGCTGCAAAGCGCGGCAGGAGGCAATTATACCCAAATTCATGTCAAGCCCTGCGCGTAAATTCTTTTTATTCCGGAATTTTTATACGTTTTAATTGTAGCGTTAAGATTTAGGCCAGAGGGCATACAGACCGTGTCCGAATCAGAATTTTTCGGATGTTTGGCCTTTGTTCCTGTGCATAACACTGCATTTCAGGCCGATTGATACAGTTTGGGCAACAAGGCTGGCGCACCGCGCAAGTGCTGCACAGCGGGCCCATCAAGATTGTTGTGCCAAAACAATACGGCGACTTTTATGGCTGGTCATCAGCGCGGAGGTTGCGCACGGCTTCAGCCATTTGCCAAAAGGTTAATGCGTGATGTTGAATTCGCTGGCCTCAACCACGGCGGTGCCGCTCATGGTTTTGACGGAAATGCGATAGGGCAAAGCCACATGCGTGGCATTGACCGGCGCCAGCCAGACCTCGATATCGCGGTTTTCGGCCATGAATTTGGTGGCTGGCCGTTCGGGGCGGTGCCCGGCAATGGGCGTGTAGCGTGCAGCGCAGACCGCGACAGGGCCCTCATAGCCCTTGACCTTCACCTCGCGCATTTCGCTGTAGCTCAGGGCAATATCAAACCTTGCGCCGCCATCAAACACGGGCAATGTCCGGTTGCAGACCGATTCATTGATCGCATCGCCGGTATAGGGCATCAGCAATGCGCCCAGCGGGTCGATAATATTGCGTTTATGGGCATCGGTCACCGGAATACGGTCTGGTGTTTCGTCAAAGGGCGGGTTGATGTCGAGCGCGCTGACGCCGCCGCCGCTCACCGCCATGCGGATGGTGCGGCTGACCTTTGAATTGGCGGCGGTGGTGGCATAGGTTGTCGGCAGGCTGCGGCTGGCGCTTATGGTGCCGGTGGCGGTGGCTATGGCCTTGGCGCTGGCCAGAAGACTGGCCAAACCAGTCAGCTTGACCCCGGCCTCAACCTTATAGGTGTCTGTATTGATTTTGCCATTGAGATAGGCCACGCCAATGGGCAGAACAGACAGGCTGACGGAATATTTTATGTCCACCGTATCCGCATAGGCGCAAGGCGGCAAAGCCGGCACCAGACATAAGGCCAAACCGAAAAAGCCTGCGGCAGGCAGCGCCTTCCGGCATGAGAACGAGGGAATAAATTTCAACATTTGTATCCGCAATAGCACATCAAACATGTATAGAATCAGGCATCCGCGCCTCTGTCGAGCCTAATTGCGCAAAAAGTGAGGCATCGGACTGTTAAACAGATGTTTGACGGGTTTTGAAAGGGCCAGCAGTCAATCTATCTAAAAATTCGGCCTTGGCGCAAAAATTAGCGCGGCCTGATTCCGTCCCTTTGCCCTTGTGCTCAAGGCTCCGCCTCGTTCTAATCAATGCGAGACAGCGGGGATAGCCATGAAGATCACAGAGCTGAAAACTTTTATTGTCGGCAATCCGCCGCCTTATCACGGTGGACGCTATTTTATTTTTGTAAAACTCACCACCAACACCGGCAT
>DAIMHB010000149.1:0-5558 GCA_036723545.1 Beijerinckiaceae bacterium | reverse complement strand
GTCCCGATGGCAGCGTGATTCAGCCCAGCACATTTTTGCCGACAGCCGAACGGATCGGGCTGATCAAAATTCTCGACCAGCGGATGTTTGAGCTCACCCTTGCGCATCTGCGCGCACATCCGGGGAAAAAGCTGGCCTTCAATGTGTCTTCGGCCACCGCCCATGATCCGGACTGGCCCCTGCATTTGCAACGGGCGCTGGCCCCCACCCCCGAACTGGCGCGCAATCTGATTGTCGAAATTACCGAAACCTTCGCCGTTGACAATCTCGACACCACACGCCGTGTCATCGAGGACATGAAAAGAATTGGCGTCAGCGTGGCGATGGACGATTTCGGCTCTGGCCATACGTCGTTCCGGGGGCTGCGCCATCTGAATTTTGATCTGATCAAAATTGACGGGTCATTTGTCAAAAACCTGACGACCTCAGCCGATGACCGCATTTTTGTGCGGGCGCTGATTGATCTAGCGCGCCATATCGGCGTTCCGATTGTTGCAGAATGGGTTGAAAATGCCGAAACCGCCCGCATTCTCACCGAATGGGGTGTTCAGTATTTGCAAGGCTATTATTTTGGCATGCCGGACAATATATAGGTCCGGCGGGAATTTTATTTTGCCAGCTTCTCAAGTTTGGCCTGCATTTCAGCCATCTGGGTTTTCAGCTGGCTGATTTCCTCGGTGGTTTCAACAGGTTTTGCAGGTGCGGGCGGTTCTTTTGCGGGCGCGGATGCCCCTTCTGCGGCTGCGGCATTCTGCGCCAGCGCACCAAAAGGATTAAAAATATTCAGCGCCTGCGAAAATACCGCCATGTTCTTGCGGGCCATTTCATCAATCGGCGCGAAGGACTCCGGGGTTAAGGGCTTGATGCCAAATCCGGGCAGGCCCGGCACGCCAAAGGCATTGGTCATCTGCTCCCGGAACTTCTGTTGTTCACTGGCCAGACGGCCCATTGAAAATTCAAGATAGGACGGCACCAGCATTTGCATGGAATCCCCATAAAAGCGGATCAGCTGCCGCAGAAATGTCACGGGCAACAGGCTCTGGCCATCTTTGCCCTCCTGCTCAAAAATAATCTGGGTCAGAACCGAGCGGGTGATATCCTCGCTGGTCTTGGCATCATAAACGAGAAAATCCTCGCCGACCTTGACCATCTGGGCCAGATCCTCAAGCGTCACATAGGCGCTTGTGCCTGTGTTATAAAGGCGGCGATTGGCATATTTATTGATTGTAATCGGGGGTTTTTCCGCAGTCATTTCAAAAATCCTTGGCCAGAGACGTGCCTGACACCTTATT
The DNA here is from genome assembly GCA_036723545.1 of Beijerinckiaceae bacterium. Lineage (GTDB taxonomy): Bacteria > Pseudomonadota > Alphaproteobacteria > Rhizobiales > Beijerinckiaceae > JANXSV01. The sequence continues at coordinate 4,266 of DAIMHB010000149.1, read as the reverse complement.
TCTATATAATTGTTGCATAAGGTCAATAAAAGTCCAAATCCACAAAAATGCAGGGCCAAAACGGCCTGCCCCACACCGCAAAACCCTCCTGCGGCTGCGCCCAGACCCGCCGGAGCCAAACCGGCCTATCCGACAAAAGTGCAAGCTAAATTATCGTCTCTCTTAGCCTTTCCGCGACTTGACCACAGCACAAGGGAACGCCAATGTGCATCTATATGATCAAGCAACCGACAGATGTGCAGGCCTTGCACCAAGACCCTGAACACGCTGACGCCCAACAAGGAGAGCCTCATGTCTAAAGATATCGTTATCGTCAGTGCCGCGCGCACCGCAGTTGGCACATTCAACGGCGCTTTTGCCAATACCCCGGCGCATGATCTGGGCGCCGCCGCCATCACCGCCGCACTCACCCGTGCCAATATTGAGGCCGCCGAAGTCGATGAAGTGATCATGGGCCAGATTCTTGCCGCCGGACAGGGCCAGAACCCCGCGCGTCAGGCCGCGATGAAGGCCGGAATTCCGCAGGAAAAAACCGCCTTCGGCATCAACCAGCTCTGTGGCTCGGGTCTGCGCACGGTGGCTCTTGCAATGCAGCAGATCGCCTCCGGCGATGCCAATATCGTCGTGGCGGGTGGTCTTGAATCCATGTCCATGTCGCAGCACAGCGCCCATCTTCGCAATGGCACCAAAATGGGCGACCTGAAATTTGTCGATACCATGCTGCGCGATGGTCTGTTTGACGCCTTCCACGGCTATCACATGGGCACAACCGCTGAAAATGTGGCCACCAAATGGCAGATCAGCCGCGAGGAACAGGACCGCTTCGCCACCGCCTCACAAAACAAGGCGGAAGCCGCGCAGAAGGCCGGAAAATTCAAGGACGAAATCACCCCCTTCACCGTCTCCAGCCGCAAGGGTGACATTATTGTCGACGCGGACGAATTCATCCGCCCCGGCACAACCTATGAAAATCTCGCCAAGCTGCGCCCGGCCTTCTCGAAGGACGGCACAGTGACCGCCGGCAATGCCTCCGGTATCAATGACGGCGCGGCCGCTCTCATTGTCATGTCCGGTGCCGAGGCCAAAAAGCGCGGCCTGACCCCGCTGGCCCGCATTGCCTCCTGGGCAACTGCTGGTGTTGACCCGGCCATCATGGGCTCCGGCCCGATTCCGGCCTCGCGCAAGGCACTGGAGCGCGCTGGCTGGAAGGTGAAGGATCTTGACATCGTCGAGGCCAATGAGGCCTTTGCCGCGCAGGCCATTGCCGTCAATAAGGACATGGGCTGGGATCCGGCCATCGTCAATGTCAATGGCGGCGCCATTGCCATCGGCCACCCGATCGGCGCTTCGGGCGGGCGCATTCTCGTCACCCTGCTGCATGAAATGCTGCGCCGCGACGCGAAAAAGGCGCTGGCCACCCTTTGCATCGGCGGCGGCATGGGCATTGCCCTGACTGTTGAGCGTTAATATCCACATCAACATGCGGCGCGCGGCACAAGACCGCGCCCGCCCTTTCGGAAACACACAGGAGAGACATATGAGCCGGGTTGCAGTTGTTACGGGTGGAACACGCGGCATTGGAGCCGCCATTTCAAAAGCATTGAAAAATGCAGGCTATCAGGTGGCGGCCACCTATCATGGCAATGACGAAGCCGCCGCCGCCTTCAAGGCTGAAACCGGCGTTCATGTCTATAAATGGGATGTGGCCAGTTTTGACGCCTGCACCGCCGGTCTGGCACAGGTGGAAAAAGACCTCGGCCCCGTGGATGTGCTGGTCAACAATGCCGGCATCACCAAGGACGGCATGTTCCATAAAATGACCGCCGACCAGTGGTATGCGGTGATCAACACCAATCTCAACTCGCTGTTCAACATGACCCGCCCCGTGTGGGAAGGGATGCGTGCGCGCAAATTTGGCCGCATCATCTGCATCTCCTCCATCAATGGCCAGAAGGGCCAGATGGGTCAGGTCAATTATTCCGCTGCCAAGGCGGGCGATCTCGGCTTTGTCAAGGCGCTGGCGCAGGAAGGCGCGCGCGCAGGTATCACCGTCAATTCCATCTGCCCGGGCTATATTGCCACCGACATGGTCAAGGCGATTGACCCTGCCGTGATTGAAAAATCCATTCTGCCGCATATTCCGGTTGGCCGTCTGGGCGAGCCGGAAGAAATTGCCCGCTGCGTGGTGTTTCTGGCCGCCGACGAGGCTGGCTTCATCACGGGTGCCACCATCTCCGCCAATGGCGGCCAGCTGATGAGCTGAGGCTGCATCGCGGCGAAATCGAAAGAACGATCAACATAAAGATAGTATCTTCAGGTAAAACTGTCCCTTTCCCCTCATCCTGAGGAGCGCGAAGCGCGTCTCGAAGGATAAGGGGAAGGGCAAATATATCAACATACCCTCACATTGGGCCCTCTCCCTTTAAGGGAGAGGGAAGTTCGCAAGCATAATTCAAAACATGTTAAAGAGAGACATGATTCTCTCGCTCCCCACGCTCATCGGCTGCATGGCCATTCTGCTCTGGTCCTGTCTGGCGCTGTTTACAGCGGCCACGGGCATCATCCCGCCGTTTGAGCTGGCGGCTATCACCTTTGCCATATCGGGCGCCGCAGGGCTGGCACTGGCGGCGATTCGCAGCGAATTGGGTGCCCTCAAACAGCCGCCTGCGGTCTGGGCTTTGGGCATATTCGGCCTGTTCGGCTATCACGCGCTCTATTTTTCGGCGCTGCGGCTGGCGCCACCGGCTGAGGCGGGGTTGATTGCCTATCTCTGGCCCTTGCTGATTGTTCTGTTCTCGGCGCTGCTGCCGGGCGAGCGCCTGCAGCTCAAGCATATTGGCGGGGCGCTGCTCGGTCTGGCGGGTGTGATTGTGCTGATAGGCGGGGCCAAGCTGGCCAAGGGCGAGGGCTTTGCCTTTGAGGCGAAATATCTGCCCGGCTATCTGCTGGCCTTTGCCTGCGCCTTTGTCTGGTCGGGCTATTCGGTGCTCTCACGCCGCTTTAAAAATGTGCCGACAATGGCCGTCACCGGCTTTTGTATCGTGACGGCGCTGCTCTCCCTGCTGTGCCACGCCCTGTTTGAGGCAACGGTCTGGCCGCAAAACCTGAGCCAGACGCTGGCCATGGGCGCGCTGGGCCTGGGGCCGGTGGGGCTGGCCTTTTTTGTGTGGGACTACGGGGTGAAAAACGGTGACATTCGCTTTCTCGGCGTGGCCTCCTATGGCGCGCCGGTGCTCTCAACGCTGATTCTGGTGCTGACGGGCTTTACCCCCGCCAGTTGGTCTCTGGGCCTGGCCTGCGCTCTCATTGTCGGCGGCGCGCTGGTCGCCACCCGCTAAACCAAAAAGGCCGGCGCATGGCCGACCTTTTTTAAAAGCTCATAACAATGAACGATTACGCTTCTGTCGATTTGACGGTGAACACCTGACGGCCACGATACATGCCGGTCTTGAGGTCAACGTGATGCGGACGGCGCAATTCGCCGGAGTCCTTGTCTTCGACATAGGTGGGTGCTTTCAACGCATCGGCCGAACGGCGCATACCGCGACGGGATGGCGAAGTCTTTCGCTTTGGAACTGCCATAATAATCTCCATACGGCTGTTCAACATTCACAGCCAGATTGAACCGTGCACCTACACCTTTTTGCGGCGCTTGACTAGTGTCGGAGCCAATTTTTACCCCTATAACTGTCAAGAATCTGACATAAGCGCAAAAACTAATCCAGCGGCGTCGCCATAAACTCCGGCAAGGCCTCGGCCCGGGCAGAAAACGCCTCAAGATGTGGATATTGCCCCCTGGTCACCACGTCCTTGAGCACAAAATCCTGAAATTTCCAGGCAATCGCAATGGTAATATCGGCCTGACTGAGGCGATCCCCGAAAAGCCAGGGCGAGGCCTTGGCCACCTCCGGCTCCAACAGGGCAAAGGCATCGTGAAGCTGCTGCGTGATGCGGGCCAGCCAGCTGTCAGACCGCATGGCCTCGGGCCTCTTGCGTTCATATTCGATCTGCACAGCCTTTTCCGCCGCCACAAGGCCAATACCGATCAGCCGCAGCGCGTGCTGGCGCGCCTTGCCCTGCGGCATCAGCGCCTTACCGGGCGCCACCACAGTCCAGATATAATCCAGAATGAGGGAGCTTTCCATCAGCACCTCGCCATCATCACAGATCAGGCTGGGCGCTTTGAACAAGGGATTGATTTTGCCAAATTCATCCATATGGCGGAACACCGAAACAGACCGGTGCTCAAACGGAATTTTAGTGGTG
>DAIMHB010000148.1:2418-5607 GCA_036723545.1 Beijerinckiaceae bacterium | reverse complement strand
AATGTGGCCGGTGTGCATATTCCCGACAGTGTGATTGCCCGTCTTGAGGGCGCGCAGAACCAGAAACTTGATGGCAAAAACATCTGCATCGAGATGATGCAGCAGCTCAAAGAGGTGAAAGGCGTTGCCGGTGTGCATGTGATGGCCTATCGGCAGGAAGAACTGGTGGCTGATATTGTCCATTCCTCCGGCGTGCTCAAAGGGCGCACGCCCTGGCGGCGTGACCTTGTGCCCGCAACCCAATCCATTGAACATATAGAACAGGCAGGAGCTTAAAGCATGGTCGATACCATCATTACATCCGACAAACAAAAAGTGGTGATCGGCTATGAGCGCCGCTTTGTCATGATCGGCGAGCGCATCAACCCCACGGGGCGCAAGATCATGGCTGAGGAAATGGCGCGCGGCGATTATACCCGCGTTTTGTCTGATGCCTTGGCGCAGGTAGCCGCTGGTGCGCAGATGCTGGATGTCAATGCCGGCATTCCGCTGGCGGATGAGCCGCGCATTCTGGCCGAATGCATCAAGCTGGTGCAGGACAATGTGGATGTGCCGCTTTCGATTGACTCCTCCATCGTTGAGGCGCTGGAGGCGGGCATTGCCGCCTATAAGGGCAAGCCTTTGCTCAATTCCGTTACCGGCGAGGAGGAGCGTCTTGAGCGTGTGCTGCCGCTGGTGAAGAAATATAATTGCGCCGTTGTTGCCATTTCCAATGACGAAACTGGCATTTCGGAAGATCCGGATGTGCGCTTTGCCGTGGCCAAGAAGATTGTCGAGCGCGCCTCCGACTATGGCATTCCGCGTGAGGATATTGTGGTGGACCCGTTGGTGATGCCGGTGGGCGCGCTGAACGATGCTGGTCGCCAGTTGATCCGCCTGCTGCGCCGCCTGCGCGAGGAACTGCATGTGAACACCACTTGCGGCGCGTCGAATTTCTCCTTCGGTCTGCCCAACCGCCGCGGCCTGAACGCAGCCTTCCTGCCGATGATGATCGGCGCGGGCATGACCTCCGCCATTATGAACCCGCTGCATCCGGAAGATATGGCCGCCATTCTGGGCGCGGATGTGGTGATGGGCAATGACCCCAACTGCGGCGCATGGATCAAAAAGTTCCGCGAACCCGCAGCCGAAGGCTCGGCTGAAGCTGAGGGACGTGGCCGCCGCGAGGGGCGCCGCCGTTCGAGAGAGTGAGGAATACTCTTACCCTCTCCCCTCCTTCGAGACGCGCTTCGCGCTCCTCAGGATGACGGGGAGAGGAAATAGCTCGAACTGTCCCCTCTCCCTCATCCTGAGGCTCTCGAAGGAGGGGAGAGGGTGAGAGCAACATAGTCAACCAACATAAGCGAGATTGAATTGACAAATACCCATGCTGTCTTCTTCGCCCCTTCTGGCAAGCGCGCTCATGTTGCCGACGGCACATCCGTGCTTGAGGCCGCGCGCAGCTTAGGCGTTGATCTGGATTCGGTGTGTGGCGGGCGCGGCATTTGTGGCCGCTGCCAGATTTCAATCGTCGATGGTGTCAATTCCAAGCTCGATATTGCCTCGTCCAACAGCCATGTCTCGGCCTGGGGGCCAGTTGAGGAGCGCTACACCTCCAAGCGCGGCGCGCTGGCGGAGGGGCGGCGGCTGGGCTGTCAGGCCAAAATCTGCGGTGATGTGCTGATCGATGTGCCCGCCGACAGTCAGGTGCACCGGCAGGTGGTGCGCAAGCGCGCCGAAGCCCACCCCATATCCATTGACCCCGTAGTGCGGCTGTATCTTGTGGATGTGGCGGAGCCGGATATGCACGACCCCTCCTCCGATTTTCGCCGGATGCTGGAGGCGCTGGAGCGGCAATGGCACCTCACGGGCCTGACCGCACCTGTGCATGTGCTGGGAAGCCTGCAAAAAGTGCTGCGCGCGGGCCAATGGCAGGTGACTGTGGCCGTGCGCGGCCATGATATTGTGGGCGTTTATCCCGGATATAAAGAAAAAGCCTATGGCGTGGCGGTGGATATTGGCTCCACCACCATCGCCGCGCATTTATGCGACCTTGCCAATGGCGATGTGCTGGCCTCCAGCGGCCTGATGAACCCGCAAATTCGCTTTGGCGAAGACCTGATGAGCCGCGTCTCCTATGTGATGATGAATCCGGGTGGCGAAAAAGACCTCACCAGCGCGGTGCGTGAGGCCTTGCAGAGCCTGCTGGCGGAGGTCGCACGCGAAGCGCAAGTCGAACTTACCGATATTGTCGAGCTGACACTGGCGGGCAATCCGATCATGCACCATCTCGCCCTTGGCCTTGACCCGACCGAGCTGGGCGGCGCCCCCTTCGCGCTGACCATTGACGCGGGCTATGATGTGCCTGCGCGCGACATTGGCCTGAGCATTGCACCCGGCGGCTTTGCTTACTTTTTACCCTGCATCGCCGGCCATGTGGGGGCGGATACGGCGGGCGTTGTGCTCTCCGAAGGGCCATACCTCTCGGATGAAATTCGCCTGATTGTCGATGTCGGCACCAATGCTGAAATTGTGCTGGGCAATAAGGCGCGGCTGCTGGCCTGTTCCTCGCCCACCGGCCCGGCCTTTGAGGGCGCGCAGATTTCCGGTGGGCAACGCGCTGCGCCGGGCGCGATTGAGCGTGTGCGCATTGACCGCGAGACCCTGGAGCCGAAATTCAAGATCATCGGCTGTGATCTCTGGTCGAATGAGGCGGGCTTTGCTGAGGCGAGCGCCGCCACCGGCGTCACCGGCATTTGCGGCTCAGGCATTATCGAGGCTGTGGCCGAACTGGTGATTGCGGGCCTCGTGCGCCCCGATGGTATTGTCGATGGTAATATGACAAGCCGCACCCCGCGCATGATCAGCGATGGCCGCACCTTCTCTTATGTGATTCAGGAGGCAGAGCCGCGCATTGTGGTGTCGCAGGCAGATATCCGCGCCATTCAGCTGGCCAAGGCCGCGCTTTATGCCGGTATCAAGCTGCTGATGGATCATTATGGCACCACAAGCGTCGATCGTATCACGCTGGCGGGCGCATTCGGCAGCCATATTGATGTGAAATATGCCATTGCGCTGGGGCTTCTGCCCGATTGTGACCTTAAAAAGGTGACGTCTGCGGGCAATGCGGCGGGCACGGGCGCGCGTATCGCGCTGCTCAATGCCGCTTCGCGCCGCGAGATCGGCGAGGTTGTCCGCAAAATCGAAAAG
>DAIMHB010000148.1:0-2408 GCA_036723545.1 Beijerinckiaceae bacterium | reverse complement strand
GCTGGAACCGGCCTTTCAGGCGCATTTTGTCGAGGCAATGGCCATTCCGCATCGCTCAGATTCATTCGCGCATCTTGAGGCGGCGCTGGGCCATGTGTTTTCGCGCGAGATTACCGCGGGCGCGCAAGAGGGTGGGCGCGGACGACGCGGCGCAGCACGGCGGGCGGGGGGTTAAGCCCCCTCACCGCCTGATCGCAATGCCCCTGCCCGCTTCTTTCGGGCGCAGAAGGTCTGTTTGGGCTTGCGCCAAAGCCGCGATTTTCGTTGCGACATCCGGCGGAAACGCTGTGGATTTCGGCACCTCGCCGCTTTGATCCACACAAACCAGCAGCTGCTCGCTCATGGCAATTAGCTCGCCCTCACGGCGCATCTCCAGCCAGATATGCAGCTTTTTGGCGTCAAAATCGAGAAGATGCAGGCCAATATTGAGCTTTTGCCCCAGCTTTGCTTCGTCTTTATAATGAATCAGCATGGTCAGGGTGTAGATGGTCAGCTTGGTGCGGGCGCGAAACGCCGCATCCATACCCAATTCATCCATATAGGCGTCAAATGACCGGCTGAACACCAGCGCATAGGCCGCGTCATTCATATGGCCGTTATAATCCACCCATTCAGGCGCGACTTCAGCTTTAAAAATAGGATGCAGCTTGCTCATATATGCGCCTCGGTCAGTCGTAAGCGTTCGGCTTCATGTTTTGCGCCATAATAAGCCATTAAAACCACCGCAAAGAGGATAATGCTGCCGCCTGTCAGCGTATTCAGGCTCGGGCGCTCATTCAGCAGCAGCCAGACCCAGATCGGCCCAGCCAGTGTCTCTGTTTGCGCCAGCAGGGTCTGGCTCACCGCCGGAATGCGCGGTGCACCGCGCTGAAACAGATAAAACCCCAGCCCCATGGTCACAAAGCCATTGGCAAAGGCGGCGCTCACCTCTTTAACGGAGGGAAAAACAGCGCTGCCATTGAGAAGCATCATCGGAAAGGCCACAAGCACCACCAGCAGCGCGAAACCATTAACTATGGCTGAAAAGTCCTGTTTTGGCCGCAGACGCAGCAAAACCGAATAAGAGGCAAAGCACAAAGGCGGGCACATGGCGATCAAATTTCCGAACAGATTGCCGCCGCCAATCGCACCCCTGACCATCACACCCAGACCGGCAATGCCGATGACCACGGCAACAGCCATGCCGCGATTCAACCGCTCGCCCAGCACCAGAAAACCGATCAGTGCCGACAGGATCGGCGCAAGCGACGAAATAAACAGCGCATTGGCGACCGTTGTATTCATCAGAGCGAAAATATAAGTGATGAAGGCCAGAGCCATCAGCACCGCCGCCAGCGTGCCCGGCCAGCCCAGCCGCATAAGGCGCGGAAGCAACGGCGGGCGCTTGTTGGTGTGGTCCAGCACCGCAAAGGCCAGCGCCAGCCCCAGCGAGCGATAGGCCAGAAATTGCCAGGGATCAAGATTGGGGGCGCTGCGCACAAGAAGCCCGGAAAAACTCCAGCTTAACCCCGCACACAGAACAAGAAGCGAACCTGTCCATGCACGTTTGCGCTGATCGGTGACGGCATGGGACAAATCGGGCATAACACTCTCTGAATCTGACATAATGCCTGAAGATATAACATGATACCGGCAAAAATTGTCGGCAGGCGACAATTTTTCGGTTAAAATACATTGTTTTTCAAGTTTCCGGCCTTCAGCGCCGCCGCACAAAACCGCGGCTGAACAGGCTGTAACCCACATTAACACACACAAAACCGAGAAAGGCGCCGCTCAGATTGCCAAATATGGTACCGGCCAGCTGAATCAACGAAACAGGAAGGCCGATTTCTGACACGAATAGCCTGCAGGCCAGAGGGATAAGGCTGTTTATCGTTGCGTAAATGGCACAAATATAAAAAATATCCAGCGCGTCAATCGCACTGGCCAGAGGCGCGGGCCCAAGAAAATTTCTGATATTTTTGTTGGTGCGCACGCTGATATAAAGCGCCGCAGCGCCAGCCAGCGCCGGAACAAGCGACATGCCCAATAGCTGATAAAATCCAACAGGCTGAAACGTAACGATATTGCTGACACACATGCCCAAAAACACCCCGAACAGGGCGCGATAGGAAAAAATCAGCATCGACAAGACAACAACCATTGCCGGTACATAAAAAAGGCACAACTGATCTATCGTTACAAAGTCATTGATCCAGATGACCTGTACGGCAGCTACGAATATCGTAAAGATAAAGACAGTAAGTGTGTCCAACAAAATCACAATCATAATTCCTAATATCAACCATGATATTAAAAACAATGGTTATTATTATAAAACTTCAAAAATATATTTTAATTTAAAAAAAATAAATTTATGTGAATTTATTTTTATATCTTATAATTTAAAAAGATAGATTTTATTCTAA
>DAIMHB010000147.1:0-5623 GCA_036723545.1 Beijerinckiaceae bacterium | reverse complement strand
AAGCGCGCATCCTCATAAAGTTTGGTGGTGGTGTCCACAACTTGCGCCCAAGTGGTGGCGGGGTGAATATTGACCTCGATCACCCCCGGGTCCGGCGTAACCTTGATAACATTGAGGCGCGGGTCATGCGGCGGCGGATAGCCTTCCACATGCAAGGGCAGGCCAAGCTCGGCCGCCGTGGCCTCAATCGCCGCCACCAGTTCGAGATAATCTTCCAACCGCTCCAGTGGGGGCATGAAAACACAGAGGCGGCCATCGCGCGGCTCAACAGAGAGCGCGGTGCGCACATGCTTATTCAGGGAGATATGCTGTTCATTCTGCTCGCCAAGATCAGAGACGGGGGCGGCCTCCACGGTGCGGAAGGCCTGCGCTTCTGGCGCTTCTGGCGCGCGGCGGGCCGGCGAACGGCTGAAAAACTGCGCCATATAAAACGGGTCTGGCAGGGTGCCGGGTGCCTCAAACGGATCACGCGGAATCACCTGCGGGTAATCTTCCGGCTCAATATAGGGCAAGGCGCTCAGGGGCAGACGATAACCGACGGGCGAGTCGCCGGGCAGCAGAAACAGCTTGCCGCGCCGCAGCGGCCATTTCTGACTCATCCAGCCGGTGGCAATCGCCTTGGAATTCCAGCGCTGAATCGGCAAGACATAGCCGGAGGGCTTATCCAGCCCGCGCTCAAACACCCGGACAAAGCGGGCGCGCTCCTCAGCGTCCGGCAATTTGCTGTCCAGCGGCGTGACATTGGCGGGCAGGTCGGCCTCTTTCAAAATCCATTTGGCGGGATCCTCAAAGGCGGGCATGACATAATCCGTCTCAAGGCCAAGGCGCTGCGCCACACCGGTGATGATTTTTTGTGCGGCATCGACGGTGGCCAGCGGCTGCGGCGCTTCCGAGGCAATCAAGGCCTCATTGCCCCAGAGCGGCTTGCCGTCCTTGCGCCAGTAGAGCGCGAAGGTCCAGCGCGGCAGAGATTCGCCCGGATACCATTTGCCCTGCCCGTAATGGAGAAAACCGCCGGGGGCAAAGGTCGCGCGCAGGCGGCGGATGAGATCATCCGCCTTCGCGCGTTTGGTCGGGCCGACCGCGTCAATATTCCATTCCGCGGCCTGATAATCATCAATGGAGACAAAGGTCGGCTCGCCGCCCATGGTCAGGCGCACATCACCGGCCTGCAAATCGGCATCCACCTTCTCGCCCAGCGCATTGAGCGCGTCCCAGCTTTCATCGGAAAAGGGCATGGTGATGCGCGGACGCTCCATAATGCGCGTCACATTCATTTCAAAAGCAAATTCAACATTGGCAAAACCGACGAGCCCTGAAATCGGCGCGGCGGACTGGTAATGCGGCGTGGCAGCGAGCGGCAAGTGACCCTCACCACAGAGCAGGCCGGAGGTGGCGTCCAGCCCGATCCAGCCTGCGCCCGGCACATAGGCCTCAGCCCAGGCGTGCAGATCGGTAAAATCAACATCGGTGCCGGATGGGCCATCCAGCGCGGCGACATCCGGCTTGAGCTGGATGAGATAACCGGAGACAAAACGCGCGGCAATGCCGCAATGGCGCAGCGCCTGCACCAGCAACCAGGCGGAATCGCGGCAGGAGCCGGAGGCCAGCGCCAGAGTTTCTTCCGGACTTTGCACACCCGGCTCCAGCCGCACCACATAATTGACCGCCTCATGGATCAACCGGTTGAGTTCAACCAGAAAATTCACCGAGCTGAACCCACTGCGCGGCACTTTTTCCAGAAAAGCCGCAAGATGCGGTGTCAAGGGATCAGGCGTCAGATAAGCGATCAGGTCTTTATGCAGCTCCGGCTCATAGGTGAACGGGTAATTTGCCGCATAATCCTCCACAAAAAAATCAAAGGGATTGATGATGGCGAGATCTGCGGTCAAATCCACCGTGATGGAAAATTCGGTAGCAGGCGCCTCAAACACCAGCCGCGCTAGCCAGTTGCCATGCGGGTCCTGCTGCCAGTTGATAAAATGGTTGGCGGGCTCCACCTTCAGCGAATAGCTGGGAATTTTGGTGCGGCAATGCGGCGCCGGACGCAAACGCACCACCTGCGGCCCCAGAACCACAGGCCGGTCATAGATATAACGTGTCTGATGATGAAGCGCCGCAAGAATGGACATTTGAACCCATGGGTCAGAGGAAGTGACGTAACATTAAATCGCAATACTCAAGTTAAGCAAACTTTATGCCGGTATCGAGCCAAAATTAAATCTCCCTGTGTACAGTATCTTAAAAACCTACATTTGAAATGGCCATGCGATGTTGATGACTTTTTCATCACTGCTCCGGCCTGCGCTCAAATAATCACCCTTGGGCCCAAGAATTCAGCACAGACGTAGAGAGCCACAACGGACAGAGAAAATCTTGCCCGCAGAACCGTCGTGAAAAGGCAAAATCTAAACATCTGATATAATTGAATTAAAATTTTATTCTCCAAAGCCGTATGTCTTGGCACGGCGATTGCTTGAAGTTGACCAACAAGTCAAGTCGCCGGATTTTGCGGCCCCTGACACAGCAAAATATTGGCACAATTTCGAGTTGGAGTTTGAATGGCCCCGTCCGCTGCCCTGAACACTGCCGCACTCACACAACGCGCGGCGTCTCTCGAACTTGCAGCCCTGACCAAAAGCTATGGCACCACCCGCGCCGTTGATGCCATTGACCTGAAAATTCCGGCAGGCACCTATTGCTGCCTGCTCGGGCCTTCAGGCTGCGGCAAAACCTCGACTTTGCGCATGATTGCTGGCCATGAAAGCGTCACCAGCGGCGATATTGTTCTTGGGGCGCAGAATGTTACGGATCTAGCCCCCGCCCAGCGCGGCACGGCGATGATGTTTCAGTCCTATGCGCTGTTTCCGCATTTGTCGGTGATCGACAATGTGGCTTTTGCCTTAAAAATGCGCGGTGTAGACAAGGACACACGCCGCAAAACAGCCGCAGATGTGCTGGAGCTGGTGGCGATGAGTGCCTATGCCGAACGTCTGCCGGCGCAGCTTTCGGGTGGGCAGCAGCAGCGTGTGGCACTGGCCCGCGCGCTCATCACCAAGCCGCAGATCCTGCTGCTTGATGAGCCGCTCTCGGCGCTTGACCCGTTTTTGCGCATCAAAATGCGTGCCGAACTGAAACGCTTCCAGCGTGAACTGGGCATCACCTTCATTCATGTCACGCATGGACAGGAGGAGGCCATGGCTCTGGCCGACCTTGTCGTAGTGATGAATGGCGGCAAAATCGAGCAGATGGGCAGCCCGCGTGATGTGTTCAACGCGCCGCGCAGCGAATTTGTCGCACGGTTCATCGGCGGACATAATATTATCAATGGTTTGGACGGAAAATTCTGTATCCGCGCCGACAGACTGAATCTGGCGAGCGGGCTGCACCATGGTGCCAACAGTCTCCACGCCACCATTACGGACATCGAATATCAGGGCACCTTCATACAGGTGAGCCTGAAGGCGGCCAGCGGCGAAGAACTGGTGGCCCATCTGAGCGAGGCGGCCTTCGACGCCCATTCTTTTCAAATTTCGGAACAAGTGACAGCCCAATGGCACGAACAGGCCATCCATGCCCTCACCTGACCGGATGAACCCGCCGTAAAGATTTTCGGCACAACTGGAGTATATGAGCATGAGTGAGATTGATACATCTTTGCAAACCGGCCTCAGCCGCCGCTCGCTGCTGAAGGGTGCCGCCACAGTTGCCGGAGCCGTTGCCGGTTCGGGGGCCATTACCGGCTTCCCTTACATCAACGCCAGCGAGCCCAAAGTGCTGCGCTATCTGGGCACCGCCGTCAATGAGGGCGACGAGATCTCGAAACAATGTTTCAAGGACACCGGCATCAAGATCGAATATATCACCGCCACCACTGATGACGTGACCAAGCGCGTGATGACCCAGCCCAACTCCTTCGATGTGCTGGACACTGAATATTTCAGCCTGAAAAAGCTGGTGCCATCGGGCAATATTCTGGCGCTCGACGCGAAAAAGATTAAGGAATTCGACAATATCACGCCGGTATTCACCAAAGGTCAGCTGCCGTCGGGCAAGAAAATCGGCGATCAGGGCACAGCCCCCTGGAAGGTGCTTTATCTGGAAGGCAAGGATTCAACCAAATTTTCCAAAACTCCGACCGAATTCGTCACCCTCATTCCCACCGTTTATAATGCCGACACTCTGGGCATCCGCCCCGACCTGATCAAGCGCCCGATCAACAGCTGGGCTGAACTGCTCAACCCCGAATTCAAGGGCAAAGCCTCGATTCTGAATATTCCCTCCATCGGCATCATGGATGCGGCGATGGTTGTGGAAGCCACCGGCCAGTATAAATATGCCGACAAGGGCAATATGACCAAGGCCGAAATCGACCTCACCATGAAAATTATGACCGAGGCCAAAAAATCCGGCCAGTTCCGCGCCTTCTGGAAAGACTTTAACGAAAGCGTCAACCTGATGGCCTCCGGCGAAACCGTCATTCAGTCGATGTGGTCACCGGCCGTCACCAAGGTGCGCTCGATGGGCATTGACTGCAAATTCCAGCCGCTCAAGGAAGGCTATCGCTCCTGGGCTTCGGGCTTCTGCATGTCCAAGGGCGTGAAGGGTGCCAAACAGGATGTGGCCTATGAATTCATCAACTGGTTCCTCTCTGGCTTTGCTGGTGCTTATCTCAACCGTCAGGGCTATTATTCGGCGGTTCTCTCCACCGCCAAGGCCAATATGAGCGCGGATGAATGGGGCTACTGGATGGAAGGCAAAGCCGCCATCAATGACATCAAGGCGCCGGACGGCACGGTGCTTGAAAAGGCTGGCGCAACCCGCGACGGCGGCTCCTATGACGACCGCATGGGCAATGTTGCCTGCTGGAACGCCGTCATGGATGAAAATGACTATATGGTCCGCAAATGGAATGAATTCATCGCGGCTTAAGTCTTATACACCTCTCTCCTCATCCTGAGCGTGTCGAAGGATGAGGGGAGAGGAAAGTCAGAGCATTTAACGCAGACGTCATACGCGGGCTTGACCCGCGTATCCGCGTCAAGGGCTGAATTCGTCTTTGGGTTGATCCAAAACTCGGCCATGACGGCACATCACCACCGCGCAAAGGCACATCAATGGCTGCACAATCCCGCTTTTCCACTCTCGTCGCATGGCTGCAGGCCGGGCCGATGATGCTGGTGTTTCTGGTGTTTTTTCTGCTGCCGCTGGCCTTTGTCATCATCGTCAGCTTCTGGGATTATAATGACTATGAGATGATCCCCACCTTCACCACGCGGGGCTATACGGAGACATTCGAAGGCTGTCTGGCGCAGCTGCCTGACATGTGCACCATTTTCAAAACCTATCTGTCAACGCTGAAATTCTGCTTTCTGGTGTGGAGCATCACGCTGCTGATTGGCTTCACCATTGCCTATTTTCTGGCCTTTCACATCAAATCCAAGCAATGGCAGATTATCCTCTCGCTGCTCTGCACCATTCCCTTCTGGACATCGAACGTCATCCGCATGATTGCGTGGATTCCGCTGCTGGGGCGCAATGGTCTGGTCAATACCTTTCTGCAAGGCACCGGCCTCACCCATGAGCCGCAGGAATGGCTGCTGTTTTCTCAATTTTCGGTTGT
>DAIMHB010000146.1:0-5684 GCA_036723545.1 Beijerinckiaceae bacterium | reverse complement strand
GCACTTCAAGCATGGCGTGGCCGCCAGCGTGAGGCATAGGCTTCAAAGGGCTGCACAACCACAGTTTCCATCAGCAGCATGATCAGCACAAAGGGCAGCGCATAAGCGAGCAGCAAGGTCACATCAAACAGCTGAAACGCCATGTTGATCTGAAAACCAATGCCGTTGGAGCGGCCCAGCATTTCCACCACAAGCACGATTTTCCACACCAGCGACAGGCCGGAACGGGCGGATGCGGCAAAATAGGGCGCGAGCTGCGGCAAAAGCACATGGCGCAGCCAGGTCATGCGCGAAAACCGATAGGCCTGCGCCATTTCGTCCAGACCCGCATCCCGCGCGCGCATCCCCTCGCGCAGGGTGACAATGGCATTGGGAATTTTGTTCAGGGCCACAGCCCCGATCGCTGCGGTCTCATTCAGGCCAATCCAGATATAGGCCAGCACAATGATCACCAGAGCCGGAAGATTGAGCAGCAGTATCAGCCAGGGGTCAGCCAGACGATTGATGAGCCGATTCTGCCCCATGACGATTCCAATGGCCGAACCAATGCACATCGCCAGCACAAATGCCGCCACCACCCGCAGCAGGGTCGCGCCCAGATGCAGAAACAACTGCCCCGAGGCCGCCTCATGGCGCATGGCCAATATAACGAGCAGAGGCGAGGGCAGATGATGCGGATCGGCAAAAACCGCTCCGGCCTGCCAGAGCAGCAAAACCATCAGAAGGGACACAAGACGCAGCATCACAGCCTAAGGCGCAGGCTTGTAATAGGTGCCCGGATCAAGCTCTGCCGCTGCACCCACAAGCTCCGGCCCGCCCAGCTTTGCCAAGGTCTGATACAGGAGACGCGCATCAGTCTCCTCATCCGCAAGGGCACGCCGGGGAATACCCTCGCTGTAGCGCTGGCGATAAAGCGCCGCAGCCGTCGGCGCAGACTGTTTCAGACGCGCCATAATCGGCAGCCATTCGGCTTCATCATGCAGCAAAATCTCTTTGGCCTGGCGGGTAACATCCAGAAAGCGGCGAATTAAATCGGCATTTTTGGCAGCAAAATCATCATGAAAGACATAACCGACCATGGCGACATTGTCGCTGGCGCCAAGACCTTTTTCCACCATTCGCATATCCAGCAGGGGGTGAAATCCGCGCAGTTCGAGGTCAGCGGCAAAGTTCCAGAATTGCAATGTTGCATCCAGTTCGCCCTGCGCCGCCTTTTCAGCCAGCAGGGGCGGCGCAGCGAAAACGGGACGGGTGTCATGCGCAATATCAAAGCCGGATTTCTGGGCATAGGCCTGCAGCAACAGCCAGCTTTTATCAACAGGCCCGCCCGCTATACCCAGCGTTTTGCCTTTAAGATCAGACAGTTGATGAGCGCTGTCCTTTTCAGGAACCATAAGGGCGCCGATAGCGCTGGAATAGGGATAAAATGTGATATTCTGGCCAAGGCCGCGCTCACGCGACACCCAGAGCCAGTCGGACAGGATCATGTCAACCGTGCCACCGCTGAGTGCGATCTTGCCCGCTTCTGTCGTGGCGAGATCCGTCACCTCCAGCGTCAGGCCTGCGGCCTTATCGAGCCCGTGGGCGCGGATAACATCCAGCTCCCAGGCGAAAGTTCCGGTTTTCTGCGCGCCTATGCGCAAAACCTGAGCCTGTGCGGCGCACAGGCCCAGAACAGCAAACCCCAGCGTCAACACCAGCCGCATAACCCTGTCAAAAGAGGGAGAAAATTTCTTTTTTCTGTTCAATGCCGCACACATACCGAATAATCCTCATTTCAAACGAGTTTACCACGATATGCGCGGTTTGAACGCCCCTCCTTAGTACTAAATGCGGTCTCAATAATAATGGTGGTGATGACGCCAGTAGCCGCGCCGGTGATGATGGTGGTGGCGTGTGGCATCCGCAATCAGAACACCCGCAGTGGCCCCCACAACACCGCCAACAAGAGCCCCGCCAACAGAATTTGTGGCCGCTCCGCCAATGATTGCGCCACCGGCGCCGCCAAGCATCGCACCATCTTCCAAGCGGCGGTCATGATAGTCACATCCCGCAAGCGAAAGAGCCAGAACACTGAGCATCAGAAATTTTTTCATGATTAAAATCCTGTCAATATCAGTAAACAACATCTTCATTATAGCATGAAATTCAGCCCAAAAAAGAGATGTTTATCATGCCTTCATGCAAAGGCGATTTCGATGCCCGCAGGCTCAGGCGCGCGCGGCGGGCAGAACGGCCATGGCTATGGCGGCGCGAATGCGGATATGGCATATAGACACAATCAAGGGCTTATCTTCTGTGCCTGAACTGCATCTGAACCCATGATCAACAGAAAAGAGATCCGCTATGATCAGATTTTATTTCAATGGCTCCCCCAACCCGACGAAAGTGGCGCTGTTTCTCGAAGAAACGGGCCTAGCCTATGAACCTCACCCGGTGGACACCCGCAAGGGCGAACAGTTTGCGGCCGAATTCACCGCCCTCAACCCCAATGCCAAAGTGCCGGTGATTGTGGATGACGGCACCGTTATTTTCGACAGCAACGCCATTCTGCTCTATCTGGCGGAAAAAACAGGACAATTCCTGCCGCAAAACCGCGCAGAAACCTTGTCATGGCTGATGTTTATTGCCACAGGAATCGGGCCATTTTCCGGGCAAGCTGTGCATTTCAAGCATTTTGCGCCTGAACATGTGCCCTATGCCCATAAGCGCTATCAATATGAGGTTGACCGCCATTATAAGGTGATTGAGGCGCGCCTTGCCCATCAGCCCTATATGGTGGGCGATTATTCGATCATTGATATGTGCCTCTGGGGCTGGGCGCGGATGATTCCGTTTATCTTAGGTGATGAGGCATGGGCCAGATTTCCGCATGTCAAGCGTCTGGTGGATGAGATCAGCGCCCGCCCGGCGGCCATAAGGGCTGTGGCCCTGAAGGACCGCTTTACGTTTAAAGCCGAAATGGATGCGAGCGCCCGCGCGGTGATGTTTAAACATCTCGGCTGAACAGTTTAAAAAACGGACAGACGTCTTCATGCTTCATTTTGACCCCCAGACCCGCACACTGGACCTTGACCCGCGTAATCCGGCGTTTTTTCAAGACCCTTATCCGGTCTATGAGCAGATTCGGGCGCAAAGTCCGGTGTTTTACTGGCAGCAATATGGGTTCTGGTGTTTTATGAACCATGAGGATGTCAGCGCCTTGCTGCGAGACCGGCGCTTCGGGCGACAGATCACACATATTGCCAGCAAGGCCGAGCTGGGCATGGCTGAGGTGCCCGAACATGTGCGCCCCTTTTATGAGGTGGATGACCGCGCCTTGCTGCAACTGGAGCCGCCCGCCCATACGCGGCTGCGCTTGCTGATCAACCGGGCCTTTGTTTCGCGGCAGGTGGAGCGGCTGCGCCCGCGTGTGGCCCGCCTCGCGCATGAGCTGATTGATGCCTTTCCCCGCCATGAGGTGGATCTGCTCACCGCCTTTGCCACACCGCTGCCCGCCACCATCATTGCTGAATTTATGGGTGTGCCGCGCGAGGCGGTACCCGACCTGCTCAACTGGTCACACCGTATGGTGGCCATGTATCAGTTTGGCCGAACACGCGACGTGGAAGACGCCGCCGTGAAGGCCACTCTGGATTTTTCTGAGTTTTTGCGCCGCCTGCTGGCGCAAAAGCGCAAACATCCCGGCGATGACCTCATCCAGGTGCTCACCACAGCCGCGCCTGACGGCGAAAAGCTCACCGAAGACGAACTCATCGGCACCTGTATTCTGCTGCTCAATGCCGGGCATGAGGCCAGTGTCCATGCCCTGTGCAATGGCCTGAACGCCGCGCTCGGGGCGGGGCTTGATCCGGCACAGCTCTGCACGGATGCCGCTTCTGCCGAAGCCTTTGTGGAGGAGACCCTGCGTTATGACGCGCCCCTCCATCTGTTTGACCGCTATGTGCTGGAGGATTTGGAATTTCAGGGCATAAGGCTGAAAAAAGGCGACAAAATCGGCCTGATGCTGGGCGCGGCCAACCGCGACCCCGCCCGCTTTGTGCAGGCGGACAGGTTCAACCCGTTGCGGACGCCCAATCCGCATGTATCCTTTGGCGCGGGCATTCATTTTTGCATTGGCGCGCCACTGGCCCGGCTGGAAATGCAGGTGGCCTTCAAGATTTTATTTGAACGTCATCCCAAATTGCGGTTAAGCAAACAGCCGGTCTATCGCAATTCCTATCATTTTCATGGATTAGAGGCGCTGCATCTTGCTCTGTGACAGAACTCCATGACATCCATATTTCGCAAGACTGGCCCCGCAGCCCCGCGCATACACAGGTTTGCAGGCCTTGATCTGGCCCGTGGCCTCGCCGTTATCGCTATGGTGCTCTATCATCTGAGCTGGGATCTGGGCTATTTTCATGTCAGTCCGGTGGAACTGGCAGGGTCACCCCTTGGCCATTTGAGCGCCCATGTCATTGCCACTGTGTTTCTGGGGCTGGTGGGCATAAGTCTTGTTCTGGCGCACAAAGCCCCGCAATTTGAGGCCCGCTTCCGGCGAAGGCTGGCGCTGATCGGGGCAAGCGCGGCAGCCATTTCGCTCATCACCTATCTGATGATGCCCGAATCATGGATTTTCTTCGGCATATTGCATTGCATTTTTGTCAGCTCGCTGATCGGCTATATGCTGCTGAATGCCTCGGTGCCGCTGCTGATTGTGCTGAGTTTCAGCGCGGCCCTCCTGCCTGTGCTGGTGTCGACAGCGCAGCTTGACCCTCTGCCGCTGGTGTGGCTGGGTTTGAGTGATAATCTTCCGGCCACCAATGATTTTGCGCCGCTGTTTCCCGGGCTGGGCGCGGTGCTGGCGGGCATGGTTTTGGCCAAACTCAAATGGCCAAACACCGACATTGCGTTCAGCTTTGCCAATGACAACACACCGCTGCGGCCTGCGCCGCCGCTCAAACGCGGGTTGCTGTGGTGCGGCCGCCATTCACTGGCGATTTATCTGCTCCACCAGCCTGTGCTGTTTGGAGCCTTCATGCTTGCTCATCCGGTCGAGCCGGTGAACACGCACTTTGAAACGGAATGCCAGAGCCAGTGTGTTAGCCTGGGCACAGCACAAAACATATGTATTCCCGCCTGTGACTGCATGAAACAGCGGTTACAATCGAGCGGGCTCTGGACAAAAATGCTGCGCGGCACGATGAATGCCGACGATCAGACCCACCTGTCCGAAATGGCACTGGTCTGCGGCGAAAGCGCCAGAGATGCAACAACTGAATAATTCAGCCGCAGCAATAGACCTGCACGGGCACCGGCCGCTCGGCCCGCAGCACCGCACGGATCGGCATATCCGCAACAGCACCTTGCGCCCGCGCCTGTGCATAGACCGCCTGTTTGGCAGCCCCCTCAAAATGCAGAAACAGATGCTTTGCATGCAGCAACACCGGCGCAGTGAACGTGATGCGCGGCTCCGGCGCGCCCTCGGCACGCATGGGCAGCAAAGGCGGCGCCTGCATATCCAGCGCCGGCAACAAATGATCCCCGCCCGGAAACCATGAGGCGGTATGGCCGTCATCGCCCATGCCCAGCACCACAGCATCCAGCGGCAAAGGCAGATCGCTCAGCCCGGCCAGACTCTGCGCCAGACCAGCCTCGGGCGTCGCCGCCTCATTGACCAGCGGCACAAAACGCGCCGACAT
>DAIMHB010000145.1:0-5691 GCA_036723545.1 Beijerinckiaceae bacterium | reverse complement strand
CCGGGCTATGGCATGGCGGTGGCGCAGGCGCAGCACGCCTTGCGTGAAATGGCGGATCTCCTCAAAAAGGACGGCGTGACCATTAAATATGCCATTCATCCGGTGGCGGGCCGTATGCCCGGCCATATGAATGTTCTCCTCGCCGAAGCCAATGTGCCTTATGATGAAGTGTTTGAGCTGGAGGACATCAATTCCGAATTTGCTCAGGCGGATGTGGCTTTTGTTATTGGCGCCAATGACGTGACCAACCCTTCCGCCAAGACAGATCCGAAATCGCCGATCTTCGGCATGCCGATTCTGGATGTGGAAAAGGCAAAAACCGTGCTGTTCATCAAGCGTGGCATGGCGGCGGGCTATGCCGGCGTGGAGAACGAACTGTTCTTCCGCGACAATACAATGATGCTCTTTGCTGACGCCAAGAAAATGGTTGAAAACATCAACAAGGCGCTGGCGCATTAGAGTCTGTTGCCTTGAGACGGAAACGTCTCCCTCTCCCCGCCGCGCGGGGAGAGGGCCCAAGGTGAGGGGCATTTATGATTCCAAGCCCCTCATCCTGTCCTTCTCCCCATTCATCCTTCGACAAGCTCAGGATGACGGGGAGAAGGGACGCTCACGGTGCGTTTCCATCTAAAAACAACATGCTCTAGGCCCTTTGCGCGACACCCTCACCTGAGGGAGAGGGTGTCGTTTCCTGCACTGCGTCTCAACTCATCACTGCCCCTCAAGGGAGAGGGGACTTTGGCATAATGACTTGCCTTCATCCTTCGAGAACCTCAGGATGAAGGCCAGGTCAGAATGAAGGGATGGCCAGGATAAAGGCCAGGCTAGCATGAAGGGAAGAAGGCAAAACTTCTCCGCATCATCAGACAAAATGGAAGTGGGTTTTGTCCATGGCTGTGAACGTGGTCAAGTTCATATTGGCCAAAGTGATTGTCTCAGCTTTTGACGTACGCGTTATGACAGTATCAAGTCCATTCGCCGAAGCACTGGCATCTTTCAGCAACGTAGTCCAGTCGGCAAAATCCTTACTGTTTAAAGACATATAGTCATTCACACCAAAACCGGTGATGCTCACTTTGTCGAAATTCTGTGCCAGATTAAACGTATCTCTTAGGGTGTGGGGTGACACGGTCAGATTGGTATCGGCACCCAGATTGAATGTCGAATATATATTATTCGTCACTGTCTGCGTCGTGCCAGCCGCCACATCTAATGTCGCATTAATGATGCTGACATGGTCGAGGACGGAGAAAGCGTCGGTATATTGTATACCATTATCCGTATAGCTGATGTAGGTGGCATGACGGGCATTGTCGGTAGAGATGGTTGTATTATCATGGATCGCGCTGAAATCCAGCACATTGCCAGTGCTGTTGCTTGCGAATCCGAAATTACCCAACCCGACATGGAGTGTATCATTATTGCTGAGGTGAACAATGCCATGGGGCGGTCCGCCATTGCCGAGATTTGTGGCGCTGATGGTCGCTTCGCTATTGTCTTGCAGGGTCAGAACATTGCCGTTGAGGTTGTTGACTGTGTTGGATGAGCCGGTCAGTGTCAGCGTTCCATTGCCGTGAGAGTCCATGTTGATAATATCATGGGAACCATTCAGGCTCAGATTATTTTTGCCATTGAAATTGATCGTGCCCCAGCTGTCGTTGAGGGTTCCGCCACTGTTAGCAACAAGATTAATTGTTTCCGCATTGCTGAATGATGTTATATTCGAGAACGTATCGTGATAGCTCACGTTGTTATGCGTGTAATCTATTGTGCCGTTGCCGTTGTTGTACATAACAATGACATGATCGCGAAAATCCACGCGCGTGTTGTTGTTGGCATATCCGATTGGATTGTAAAGGCCAGCCAAGGACAGTGTGTCATTGCTGCTGCCGGTAATGTTCATGTTACCAAGGCCAATCGTCAAATTGCTGTTGGTGGCAAGCGAAATGGAGTCATTATTGCCGGCAATGATATAGTTTCCGCCGCTGGTTGTGGTGATATTCTGAACGTCGGACACAAAAATCTTAGCATAGCCGATGAGGTTGATCGTGTCATTCTTCCCGGATGTGACGGTGTTATTGTCGCCGGTGAGGTTCAGAGCGCGGTTGTCACCAAGGTTAATGTTATTATTGCCGCCTGTGACGGTGATGGTGGTATTGGTGTGGGTGTGGTCAACAGCAGTAATAGTCGTATTAAAAGTGGTGACGCTGCTGCCGCCAGACAGAAAAATGGTGTCGTTTCTGCCTGTGTAAACAGAATTATTATTGCCGGTTAAATAGAGCGTATCGTTATCACCAAGATTTATTGTTTTATTGCTGTCGGAGATTGTCGCCTTTTTATTCGAATCCACCCAATAGTCGGAACTATTATAAATAACGTTATTGATCGGATCGTATATATACGGACCTGAACTTGTTGTCGAAAGTTTGCTGCTATTGGACATTGTAAAATCCTATATCTAAGCATCCAGCCATGAGCTGATACAATTGAGAGTGCGGTTACCCACAAGAAAAGCCGTGGATGAGCGTATTTTTTAATGTTTGGGCTTGAGATAAGTAATAATTACTCGTCCATTGCCATGAGCAATAATTGACAACAAACTATCTAATACTCAAGAATTTCTTATAGTTAACATGATGATAGGATGTCTAAAAACAATATCAGAGTTAATTTTGAAAAGGTAAAACAAGGCTGTTTGCTTGAGCACATCGCTTTACGATGAGAATTTTACTTGGAAAAGTAAGGCTCTTTGAAAACCACTGACCACGATCTCATCGCATAGGCCACGCCATTCGCAGTCCATAGAGGCCCGGCGAAAACGTGGCTCGTTACGAAAATGTTGCCGCATCAGGCCTATGTGCTCGGCCGAGAGTGTGAATGGAACGCTTGTCTGAAGTGACAGGCCAAGGAGGGCACCAACGAATGCTAATGCCAGCGCGTCGCGTTGGCGCGTCATTTGTGTTAGGCAATGGCTGGCGCAGGCGTGGTCCTTGCGCTGGAGCGGCGCACACAGATCGTCAGGCCCGTCGACAATGAAAATAGCTGTGCCGGATGTGATGCGCGCGGCAATTTCATCCACGCACAAAAAAAGCGGGGCATTGCCCCGCCTGTCTGTCATGGTGCAGCGGACACATGCGTGCCCACGCTCATAAATATGTTCAGATATTGCGCCCGAACAGATTTGCACCGGCGATGACCTTGATGCCGCGCAGGGCAAAGAAGGCCAGAGCGGTTTTCAGCACAGTGCCAAGCATAAAGGGCACGAAGCCGAGGGTCACAGCAGCTGTGAGGCCGGTGAAGCTGGCGAGCCAGGCCACGCCGGTGACAAACATCAGAAGATGGCCAAGGCTCAGAGATACAGCCAATTTGACAGAATTATTGTTCCAGCCCCGGTCAGCCCATGCGCCGATCAATGCGGCTGCGGGCAGGAAACCGGCAAGATAGCCACCCGTATGCCCCAGAAGCACCGCGAAACCAGCGGTTCCGCTGGAAAACACCGGCAGACCCATTGCGCCTTCAACCAGATAGGCCAGAACAATCTCAACAGCCAGCCGACCACCGCACAAAGCGCCGATCATCAGCACCGCAAATGTCTGCATGGTCATGGGCACGGGATACATCGGCACACTCATCTGGGCCGAAAGGGCCAGAGCCGCGCTGCCCAAAGCAATGGCCAGTCCGCGCGCTAAAAGAGAGCTTTTTCCCCATGCCGCCAGCGGCGCATGGGAGGGCAGGGCCAGAGATGTCGTCATGAATTTCCTCCGCTAAAACCATTCGCGCCAAACGGCGATCAATGGTTTTTAGCGTAAGCAGGGCCGCATTGCTAGCGCGCCGTGGGGATTTCTTGCACTATTAGCCCAAAAGATGAGCCGAAAGCGTGAGGCCGCGCTATACATGGCCCAAACGCGCAAGGCCTGCCAGAGCGGTGGCATTATTCGCGTCAACGCTGAGGGCGCGGTTATAAGATTCGAGAGCCTTTGCCCGCAAATTCTGGTTTTCGTAAGCAACACCAAGTCCGGCCCATGCTTCGGCCAGATGATTGTCCACATTCAGAGCCGCATTGAAATCCTCAATGGCCTTGTCATATTTGCCCAGCGCCAGCAGGCTCTGCCCGCGCGCCTGATAGGGAGCCGCGGCAAAAGGATCACGGTCGATTGCATTGTCAAAGTCGGTAATGGCCTGCTGATGCTGGCCCTGACGCTGATAAATCAACCCGCGCGCATGAAAGGCCTGCGCCTGCTCAGGATTCAGCCGGATCGCCTGATTGAGGTCATTCATCGCATCGCTAAAATTGCCCTGTGCGCGCAGCAGATTGGCGCGGCCCAGATAGGCGGCGGCGTGATTCGGATTGACAGAAAGCGCACTGTCAAAATCCGCCAGAGCGGCATCGTCACGCTTGATCTGGCGATAGGCGAGCGCGCGGTTGGTATAGGCGGAGGCCAGCCCCGGGTTGATCTTCAGGGCCTGCGTGAAATCCGCAATCGCATTTTTGTAATTGCCGTTTTTGGCATAGGCCGTGCCGCGGGTGTTATAGGCCACGGCATCATTCGGGTTGCGCTGGATAAGGTGGTCAGCGAGGCGATATTGGCGCTGGTGGCGCCGGAATTGTCGGTTTCGAGCGTCGCAACACCTGCATCCTTGGGAAGCAGGCTGCCTGCGGTTTCGCAGCCGCCTGTCAGCAGGGCCAGACACAAAAATGCACCGGAAAGGGCAGGCGAGGCGGTGAATACAGCACGGTGACTCATGACAAATTCCGATGATCAAATAATGGGAACGGACGCGGGCTTAAAACAGTTACGCTCTGTAGTTCAGTTGGATCCGGCAAAACAGAGGGCCGGACCGGCCTTTTTCACAGGAAAAGAGCGCCCGGCGAGAGGTCTCGGGGCGCTCGTATTGTCTCAATAAGGCAGGATAGATCTGCCCTTATCTTCCTTTAGCGCGCGCCGCCACGGGTCATTTCGACCTTTGGTTTCATCGGCAGCAGGCCTTCGCGCTGCATCTTCTTGCGGGTCAGCTTGCGGGCGCGACGAACAGCCTCAGCCTTTTCACGGGCTTTCTTTTCAGAAGGCTTTTCGTAATGATCACGCAGCTTCATTTCCCGGAAGATACCTTCGCGCTGCATCTTCTTCTTCAGGGCTTTGAGGGCCTGATCAACGTTATTGTCGCGGACGAGAACTTGCACGCAATAAATCCTATCTTCTGCTCTGGCCGGTCAGGCCCTGATTTAAAAACATCGATTTCGTGAATAGAAACCGACGGCGCGAACGGCGCGCCTCTCCGTTGCCATGTCGGTTAGCAGATCAGGGCCTTGCTATCCAGACAATCCCGATAAAAATCGTGTAAAAACACATGTATTCAGGCTGCATCTTCAGGAAGGATGCGGGTGACATGGCCCATTTTCCGGCCCGTTTTTGTTTCTGCTTTGCCATAAAGACGCAGGCAGGCATTTTCGGTTAAAATCTGGTGCCAGTCATCGGCCTCATGGCCGATGAGGTTTTGCATGTCGATGCGGCCATGCCGGCGGATATTGCCCAGCGGCCAGCCGCATATGGCCCTGATATGCTGTTCGAATTGCGATGTGACAGCCCCGTCCAAGGTCCAATGGCCCGAATTATGGACGCGGGGGGCCATTTCATTGACAATGAGCTGCGCTTTGCCGTTATCGCCAGGCTCAACCACAAACATTTCAAC
>DAIMHB010000144.1:0-5709 GCA_036723545.1 Beijerinckiaceae bacterium | reverse complement strand
AAGGTGAGCTCTGTCTCTTTCGGGCTGGCGGTGATCCAGATATTTTTGTTGGAAATCAGCGAGAAACCGGGCTGCGAGGCCGGCAGATAAGCGCCCACTTGCAGCGCATTGACATTGGTGACAATGCAGTCGAAGGGGGCTTTGACAATGGTGTCATTGAGGTCGCGCTGGGCATTGTCAACGCCGGTCTGCGCCTGCACATAAAAGGGATTCTGCTCCAGCGGCTGCGCCGGATCATTGCCAAGCTGCGCCAGCATGGTCTGGGCCTGCGCTCTGGCCACAATCACCCGCTGACGGGCGCTGTCCAGATCATGCTTGGCCTGATCATAAGCGGCGCGGGAGGTTGAGGAGCTGGAAACCAGATCTTCCTGCCGCTTGAAGGCAGTTTCGTAAAAGGAAATATCGGCTTCAGCCTGCGTGATCTGCGCGAGAGACTGGGTATAGGAGGCCTGCAAGGTCAAAATCTGGTTGCGCACTGTGCCCAGCTGCGCCACAGCGCCCTCCAGTGCGGTTTTGAACGCATCCTGTTTCAGCCGGAACAGCACCTGTCCCTGATGCACCTGTTCGTTGTCTTTCACTTCAATGGCGGCAACCGTGCCGGACACGTCTGTGGAGACACCGACAACATCCGCCTGCACATAGGCATTGTCGGTCGAGATCACCTGACCGCCTTCCGCATAAAAATATATGGCAAAAATCAAGGCTACCGGCAGGGCGATAAACAAAGCGAAGCGGATTTTTGATGAAGCAGGGGATATTTGCGCATTGGTCATTGGTTGTGTCTTTCCTCAACCGGCAGGCGGCAGGCCTCGATCAGATTCAGTTTCATTCTGGTGAGCATATCGAGCAGCTGATCCCGCTCCGGCAATGACAGATTCTGCAAGGCCTCATTGCGGGTGGCCTCGCCGATGATGCGCATTTCCGCCACAAGGGGCTTTGCGGCCTCGCACATGAACAGCTGCCAGACGCGCCGGTCGCTCGGGTGGCGGCGGCGCTCGATCAGGCCGCGGTCTTCCAATTTATCGAGAATATGCACCAGCGTGATGGGTTCAAATTCCAGAATGTCTGCCAGCCCGCCCTGATGGATGCCCTCATAATTGGCGAGATAGGCCAGTGTCTGCCATTGCGACCGTGTCAGGCCAAGATGCTTGGCCCGCTGCTCAAAGCGCTTGCGCAAATGGCGCGCCACATCATGCAGCAGAAATCCTAGGGTGGGTTTGGCCTTGTCCATAGTCAGCGGCTCTGTTATTCATATATATGCTTACAATAATCATAATTATAGCATATATGGTTATGATACAAGCTGCCGGAGATGTGAAATGCGCGGGACTCTGATTTTGCATAAGAGCTATGCGCTTCAGCGCGGTTTTCTGGCTGTTGCCTGGCTGTTGTTGGCGGGGGGTGTTCCGGCCAGAGCGGAGAGTCCGGTCACCTGCGGCGGCGCGGCCATGCAGGGCGGCGCGCAGCTTATGTGCAGCCAGACCAAACCTCATGCGCCAGCACAACTGTGCACCTTCAGCTGGGCGCTGCTCACCGAGACGCAGACCAGCCAGATTGTGCAGGGGTCGTTTTTGCTCGCGCCCGGTGCCTCCAATATTCAGGTGTATCAGGGCAGCGGATTTATCAGCCAGCTCACCCCGCCGATAATTTTGTGCAATACAACAAAATGAAGTGATTTACGCCGCTATGTCACTGACTGATTTGACTTATTGGTCAGATTTGAAAATTTAAAACAACAACAATGATTTAATCCGATATTTTGACACATTTATTTATTCATAAAATTGTCATAATTTATAATTCTTCCGCCTTGACACAAATCTGTAATCAAGATCGTATTAGTTCCGCACTATCAAGAGCGGGTTGATTTTCCCGCCTGACCACGGGAGCGTAGAATGAAAACATCCTTTTTGACGATGACATCCATTGTGGCTTTGACAACATTTGCGGCAATGGGTGCGGCCTCTGCTGACTCCATGGACGATCTCGTTGCCGCCGCCAAAAAAGAAGCGCAGCTGACCGTTATTGCCTTGCCGCATGACTGGTGCGGTTACGGCGACGTGATCGACGGGTTCAAGGCCAAATATGGCCTCACCATCAATGAGCTGAACCCGGATGCCGGTTCGGGTGATGAGGTTGAGGCCATCAAGGCCAATAAAACCAACAAGGGCCCGCAGGCTCCGGACGTGATCGACGTCGGCCTGTCCTTCGGCCCATCAGCCAAGGCGGACGGTCTGATCCAGCCCTATAAGGTTTCAACTTGGGCGACCATTCCGGACAGTGCCAAGGATGCGGATGGCTTCTGGTATGGCGATTATTATGGCGTTATGGCCTTTGAGGTGAATGCCGATCTCGTGAAGAAAATGCCAGCCGACTGGGCTGATCTTCAGTCTGCCGAATATAAGAATGCGGTAGCGCTGGCCGGTGATCCGCGTTCGGCCAATCAGGCGGTGCAGGGCGTGTTTGCCGCTGGTCTTTCCGCCACGGGCGGCGATGTCGCCAAGGCTGGCGATGCCGGTCTGAAGTTCTTTGCCGACCTTAACAAATCGGGCAATTTCGTGCCGGTGATCGGCAAGGCCGCATCGCTGGCACAGGGTGCCACCCCGATCGTGCTGCGCTGGGACTATAATGCTCTGGCCGACCGTGACACTTTGAAGGGCAACCCGAAGGTTGAGGTCATCGTGCCGAAGTCCGGTGTTGTGGCCGGTGTGTATGTGCAGGCCATCAGCGCCTATGCACCGCACCCCAATGCCGCCAAGCTCTGGATGGAATATCTTTATTCCGACGCCGGTCAAATCGGCTGGCTGAAGGGCTATTGCCACCCGATCCGTTTCAACGATCTGGCAGCATCAAAGAAGATTCCGGCGGATGTTCTGGCCAAGTTGCCCGCGCCGGAAGCCTATGCCAAAGCTGTGTTCCCGACATTGGCGGAGCAGGGCGCGGCGAAAGAAACCATCACCAAGCAATGGGACTCGGTTGTGGGTGCGAACGTCGCCAAGTAATCTGATACAAGCGCCCCGCTCACCTGAGTGGGGCGCTTATTTCAAGAATCGGGCCTGATGTGACGGTTTCCTCATTCACTGCACCGCGCAAATCAATCTTTGCACGATTGAGCTGGAGCTGGCTGGGCGTTGCGCCCTTTTTTGTCTTTACATTGCTGTTTTTAATTCTGCCCACCAGTTCTCTGGTTCTGGGCGGCTTTCAGGATGCCGATGGGCATTTCACATTCAATAATATCATCCGGCTGTTTCAGCCCTCGATCATTCGGGCCTATGTCATCAGCTTTGAAATCAGTGCGGCCTCAGCGCTGGGCGGTGCTCTGTTCGGCTTTTTTCTGGCCTATGCCGCTGTGGGTGGCGGATTGCCGGCTTGGGTGCGCTCTGTTTTGATGACATTCAGCGGTGTGGCCTCGAATTTTGCTGGCGTGCCGCTGGCCTTTGCCTTTCTGGCAACCCTTGGCCGCAATGGTCTGGTGACGCTGGTGCTGATGAATTATTTTGGATTCAATCTCTACAGCACCGGCTTTAATCTTCTCAATTTCTTTGGTCTCACACTCACCTATCTCTATTTTCAAATTCCGCTGATGGTGCTGATTTTAACGCCTGCGCTGGATGGATTGAAGAAGGAATGGCGCGAGGCCTCCAGCATTTTAGGCGCAAGTTCAGTGCAATATTGGCGCTATGTCGCTTTGCCGGTGCTCTGGCCGAGCCTGCTGGGCGCGACTTTGCTGCTGTTTGCCAATTCCTTTGGCGCTGTGGCCACGGCCTATGCCTTGACGGGAAGTTCGCTCAATATCGTGACCATTTTACTCTATGCGCAAATTCGCGGTGATGTGCTGCATGATCAGAAACTCGGCTATGCGCTGGCGCTGGGCATGATTCTGATCACCGGCGCCTCCAATATTGCCTATATCTGGCTGCGCACACGCTCCGAGCGGTGGCTGAAATGAAAAAATCGACCTTTGGCCCCTGGGCAACCCTGCTGTTTGGCGCGATTTATTTTCTCGTGCCGCTGATTGGCACCTTTGAATTTTCCTTGCGCCTCAAGCGAGGGGAATATTCCTTTGAGGCCTATCGTATTGTGCTGGGCGACCCGCGCTTTCAGGCCTCCTTTCTCTATTCCAGCGTGCTGGCGCTGGCGACCATTGTGGTCGGGATTTTGCTGGTGGTGCCCACGGCCTATTGGGTGCAGCTCAAATTGCCGAAATTGCGGCCTGTGGTGGAGTTTATCACGCTTATGCCGTTGGTTATTCCGGCCATTGTGCTCGTGTTCGGCTATTTGCGGATGTATAACAGTTCGTCCTATCTGCCTTTGACGGATACGCCGCGCGGCACGGATCTGCTTCTGACCTTCGGCTATGTAACGCTGGCGCTGCCCTATATGTATCGCGCGGTGGATACGGGCCTGCGCGCCATTGATGTGCGCACCCTGACCGAGGCGGCGGAGAGCCTTGGCGCGGGCTGGGGCACCATTCTGTTCACGGTTATTTTCCCCAATATCCGGTCTGCGATTTTGAGCGGCGCTTTTCTCACCTTTGCCATTGTCATTGGCGAGTTTACGCTGGCCAGCCTGCTGGATCGTCCGGCCTTCGGGCCTTATTTGCAGTTGATCGGGGCCAACCGCGCTTATGAACCGGCGGCGCTGGCGATTATTGCTTTTGTTGTGACATGGGCCTGCATGGGTCTGATGCAGGTTTTCGGCGGCAACCGCCGCGCCGCCTCAAGATAAACGGAAAGAATCATGGCTTTTGTCGAGCTGCAAAATCTGCGAAAAACCTATGGCGCAAATGCGGTTGTGCATGACTTTGTGCTCAATATTGAACGGGGCGAATTTGTGTCTTTTCTCGGCCCGAGTGGTTGCGGCAAAACCACCACGCTGCGTATGGTGGCCGGCTTTGAAACACCCTCTGATGGCCGAGTGCGGATTGATGGCAGGGACGTGACAGATCTTCACCCCAGCCGCCGCAATGTGGGCATGGTGTTTCAGTCTTATGCGCTGTTTCCCAACCTGACTGTGGCGGATAATATTGCCTTTGGCATGAAGGTGGCGAAAAAGCCTGCCGCCGAGATCAAGGCGCGCGTTGTGGAAATGCTGGAGATGATCAAGCTGCCGCAGCTTGGCAACCGTTTTCCTTACCAGCTTTCCGGCGGGCAGCAGCAGCGTGTGGCGCTGGCCCGCGCCATTGCCGTCAAGCCGCAGGTGTTGCTATTGGACGAGCCCTTGTCGGCGCTGGATGCCAAAATCCGCATTTCCTTGCGTGACGAAATCCGCAGTCTGCAACGCGCCTTAGGCATCACCACCATTTATGTCACGCATGATCAGGAGGAAGCCCTCTCCATGTCAGACCGTATTGTGGTGATGAATGAGGGCCGGGCAGACCAGATCGGCACGCCGTTTGAAATTTACAACCGGCCCAAAACCCGTTTTGTCGCCTCTTTTGTTGGCACGCTGAACCAACTCAAGGCGCAGCGGCTTGAGGGCACCCTATTTGACGTCGATGGCCAGCATATTCGCGTAGGGACTGCATATGCCGGAGCTGAACACCAGCCGATGATGCTGGCTCTGCGTCCGGAGACTGTGTCGCTGGTGCCGGATGCGGGGAGCAGCAATCAGTTGAAGGGCCGGATTGACGAGGTCAGCTTTCTCGGGTCGGTTGTGCGGATCAAGGTCAAATTTGGTGCGAATATAGTGTCATTTGACACATTCAAC
>DAIMHB010000143.1:0-5787 GCA_036723545.1 Beijerinckiaceae bacterium | reverse complement strand
GCCCGGGCTTATTTCTCTTTCAACACGGCCTGAAGCGCGCGATGAATATATTCGTTGCCCGCCACAACACTTGTGGGATTGGCAGAGAGTTCACCGGCATCGGCATCCGAAATATAACCGCCCGCCTCCCGCACCAGCACCGCACCGGCAGCGGCATCCCAGACCTGCAACCCGCGCTGCCACACCCCGTCAAACCGGCCCGCAGCCACATAGGCCAGATCCAGCGCCGAGGCGCCCTGCGCGCGCACAGCCGCAGCCCGCGCCATCATATTGGCCAGCTCATGCTTGAACAGCGCATGGTCCTTGGCTTTGCCCAGATGCGGCACGCCGCCGCCGATCAGCGCGTCGCTTAATTCACGGCGGGAAGCCACGCGCAGACGCTGATTGTTGTGAAATGCGCCCTGACCCTTTTCCGCCACATATATATCATCGGTCGCCGGATTATACACCACACCGGCCACCAGCACGCCCTCGCGCTCCAGCGCCACAGAAATGGCGAAATGCGGAATGCCATGCAGAAAATTGGTGGTGCCATCCAGCGGGTCAATGATCCAGCGGTGCGACTTGTCCGAGCCATCGACAGCGCCGCTTTCTTCCATGATGAAACCATAGCCGGGGCGCGCCTTGGACAATTCTTCAAACAGGGTTTTTTCAGCCCGCCGGTCCGCTGCGGAAACAAAATCTCCGGGCCCCTTGATCGAAACCTGCAAATTTTCCACTTCGCCAAAATCGCGCTTCAGCGCCTTGCCGGTTTTAAGCACAGCGGTGGTCATAACATTCATAAGGGCAGAACGGATCATTTTCGTCTCAGGTCAGGAGTTTCAAACAGCGGCAAAATGCAGGGGCTTTTAATGGCCCTAAAATGCGCAAGATGCAACATAAGGATTGCAATGATCCGCTATTGCCCCAGCCGTTGCAACACCAGCGCGCTGACTTTGGCCTTTTCCTCTGCGCTCAAACTGTTGAGCACGCCGTCCAGCCATTCGTCATTCAGGCCTTGCGCGCGGGCCAGCACATGCCATTTGGAGGCTTCGACCTTGTCCACCGGCACGCCGCGGCCAGAGGCCAGCAGGCGGGCAAAGCGGTTCTGGCCTATGGCATTGTTCAGCTCGGCGGCCATGCGAAACCAATGCGCGGCGCTGGTTTCATCGCGTGGCGTGCCAAGCCCGTTGAACTGCATCAGCCCCAGCTCGATCATGGAATTGATGTGTTTGTCCTGCGCACCTTTAGTGAAATATTTAACCGCCTCGGAGAGATTTTTCTCAACGCCTGAGCCGGATTTATACAGCAGGCCCAAAGAATAACAGGCGTCAGGATCGCCCAGATCAGCCGCTTTCTGAAACAAGGGCGCGGCTCTCACCGCGCCATCCGGCTCATCCAGCAGCATAACGCCCAGATTATACAATGCTGCCGGATTATTTTGCGCCGCGGCCTGCTCGAACAAGGCCTTTGCGCCCTGTTTATCCTGCGGCGTGCCCTTGCCCACCAGCTTTTCCGCGCCCAGTGCAAATTGCGCCTGCGCATTGCCGCGCGCCGCCGCCAATGCAAACCAGCGCACCGCTTCCGTATCATTCTGGGCAACGCCCAACCCCTCAAGATAAAGCTGGCCCACAAGGGTCATGGCGGGCGCGTCATTCGGGTTGGCCTCGATGCGCTTGGTCGCCTCGCGCAGCGCTGAGATATAATAGCCCATCTGAAAGTCGCCATAGGCCAAATCGGGCGCAGGCTCTGCGTCCTGTGCGGCAGCCTGACCGCAGAAGGCAACAAGAGAGCACAGCAACAACAGACGTTTCATCGGCAAGGGGTCACACGATGGGTGAGGGGGTGGTGCGGATCACTTCAGCCAGAGCGCGCACCTGTGCGGATATAGGCTCGGCCTCGGCCCATATCCAGTCTCCCGTGGCGATGAAATCGGCTCCGGCTTTGACCAGCGGCGCAACATCGGCAAGGCGCGGCGCATAGGCCACACAGGGCACATTGAACACCTCAGCCCACCATTCCACCCGCTCAACAACCTTGGCTATATTCTGCACAAAACCGTCGGCGCTGGGCTCGCCAAACATCAGATAATCAACATCCAGCTCACCGGCGGTCATGGCGTCATCTTTGCTTTTAAGGCCACTGACGCCGACAATATGTTTGGGCTTGAGACTATCGATGGCATCCCGTAGGGGCTGGCCCGCGCCGCTGACCTGCACGCCATCAGCATCGGAGCGGGCGGCAAGCTGGGTGTCGTGCTCAACCAAGAGGGCGGCGCCCTTGTCCTGCACCAGCGGGGCCAGCGCCTTGATCAGCTTTTTGGCGCTGTTGTCGTCGCGGGTGGCCAGCCGCAGCAGCACACAGGCGATAGGCGCGGCGCTCAGTGCGGCTTCGAGCTGCGGGGCAAAACTCTCGGCATCGGACAGACGGGGCGTGATCAGAAAAATTTGAACGTGGGACATGAGGCCATCTTGCAGCAAGAAACGAATGTCCTACGCTTACAGCCAATAAAAGCGGCGGCAATATGTTTTATGGCAAAAGAGATGAAATTGTCGGCTTTGCTTTGCAAATGGCTGCGCTATGAGCCAAGCCTAGCAGAGGGGCGTCATGGCAAAGAAGCGAAGAAATCCATAAAATGAACTGGATTGCTTCGCTTCCTTCGCAGTGACGACGGAATTTCGTTTATTTTTTCTGCCAATTATACATCACACAAGCTTACGCCGTCTCCAGCGCTTGTGACCACTGACCCAATGCGGCAAGGCGGTTCATTTTGGCGCGGTGGGCAAAGGCCTTCTGCGCAGCCGGCACATGGGCCGGATTGCCGCTCCAGGCCTTTTGCGCCGCCGATTGCAGCGCGCGGCCATAGGAGAAGCTGATTTTCCACGGATGCGGGCCACGCTTGTTGATGGCGTCCAGATTGGCTGTGGCCTCAATATCGCTCTGCCCGCCGGAGAGGAACATAATGCCCGGCACAGCGGCCGGCACGCAGCGGTTGAACACACGGATGGTCTGTTCCGCCACCTGATCCGGCGTGGCCTGATGAGGGCATTTCTTGCCTGGCACCACCATATTCGGCTTTAAAATCGAGCCTTCGAGCAGCACACGCGCCTCATACATTTCGGCATAAAGGGTTTTGAGCACCAGTTCGGTCACCTCGAAGCAGCGGTCGATCGAATGGTCGCCGTCCATCAGCACTTCCGGCTCGACGATCGGCACAATATTGGCCTCCTGACACAAAGCGGCATAACGGGCCAGCAGATGCGTATTGGCGCGGATATTGGCGAGGGTGGGGATATCACGGCCAATGTCGATCACCGCCCGCCATTTGGCAAAGCGCGCACCGAGGCCGTAATATTCGGCAAGGCGGCCCGCCAGACCGTCAATGCCCGATGTCACCATCTCACCGGGGAAACCGGCCATAGGCACTGGGCTGGTATCCACCTTAATGCCCGGAATGACACCGGCATTTTCAATCAGCTTGACCAGCGGGATGCCGTCGGCGGCGGTCTGGCGGATGGTTTCGTCAAACAGGATCACACCAGAAATGTCGCGCTGCATGGCCTCAGCCGTGCGGAACATAAATTCGCGGTAATCGCGGCGGTTGGTTTCAGTATTTTCAACCTTGATGGCGTCGAACCGCTTTTTGATGGAGCTGGTGCCCTCATCAGCTGCCAGAAGCCCCTTGCCGTCCGCCACCATAGCCTGCGCAATTTTAACCAGTTGATCCTTATTCATAAACGTTCTCCCAAGGCTCCGCATAATGTCTCGTAACGGAAAACATCGCGCAGTTCACTCCGACGAAGGGTTAATTCTGCAAAATTTCTGCAAAAAATCCACAAACTTTCGTCGGATTGCTCATCAGGCCCGCAGAGCCTCCACACCGGGAAGAACCTTGCCCTCCAGCCATTCCAGAAATGCGCCGCCCGCTGTCGAAATATAGGTAAAGCCCTCAGCCGCCCCGGCCTGATTGAGCGCTGAAACCGTGTCGCCACCGCCCGCCACCGACAGCAGCCTGCCTTCGCGGGTGAGGCGCGCCGCTGCCTGCGCCACGGCATTGGTTCCGGTATCAAAAGGCGGCAGCTCGAAGGCGCCAAACGGCCCGTTCCACACCAATGTTTTGACGCCTGCCAGTTTACCCTCGATAAAGGCGACCGATTTTGGCCCGATATCGAGAATCATCTCGTCGGCCAACACATGGTCCACATCGGTAAAGCGGCTGGCCGCGTGCGCCTTAAATTCTTTGGCCACGGCCGCATCCACCGGCAGGATAATCTCACATTTGGCCTCTGCCGCCCCTTTGAGAATGTCGCGGGCGGTGTCCAGCAGATCTTTCTCGCATAAAGACTTGCCGACATCCTTGCCTTGCGCGGCCAGAAATGTATTGGCCATGCCGCCCCCGATCACCAGAATATCAACTTTTTTCACGAGATTGCCGAGAAGTTCCAGCTTGGACGACACCTTTGCCCCGCCCACAACCGCCATCACAGGGCGCTCCGGAGCGTCAAGGGCTTTGGTCAGAGCATCCAGCTCCTGCTGCATGGTGCGGCCGGCAAAGGCGGGCAGCTTATGGGCAATGCCCTCGGTGGAGGCATGGGCACGGTGCGCAGCCGAAAAAGCATCATTGACAAAAATATCGCCGAGCTTGGCCAGTTCAGCCACAAAGGCAGGATCATTCTTTTCCTCACCTTTGTGGAAACGGGTGTTTTCCAGCAGCAGCACATCGCCATTCTGCATTTTGGCAATGGCCGCGGCGGCCACCTCGCCCATGCAATCGCTGGCAAAGGCCACCGGCTGGCCCAGATGCTGGCTGAGGGCAGCGGCCACGGGTTTCAGAGAATTTTCAACATCCGGCCCGTTTTTGGGGCGGCCAAAATGCGCCAGCAGAATAACCTTGCCGCCCTTGGATGAAATCTCGCGCAGGGTGGGCAAAATCCGCTCGATACGGGTGGCATCCGTCACGCGGCTCGCGTCCATCGGCACATTGAGATCAACCCGCACCAGCACCCGCTGGCCGGAGAGTTGGGCGTGGTCAAGGGTTTTGAATTGCGACATGATGCACCTCGGATGACAAATGAGAAGTCAATTATATTTGATTCTGGGCAGAAAAATACCCAGCAGGCCAATGGCGGGCAGAAAGGCACAGACCTTCATAACAAAGGCGATGCTGGTATGGTCAGCCAGAATGCCAAGGCCGGAGGCACCAACGCCGCCCATGCCAAAGGCAAAGCCGAAAAACAGGCCGGAAATCACGCCCGTGCGCCCCGGCACGAGGTCTTGCGCATAAACAACAATGGCCGAAAAGGCCGAAGCCAGAATCAACCCGATCGGCACGCTTAAGGTTACAGTCCAAAAGAGGCTGGCATAGGGCAGCAGCAGGGTCAGCGGCAATACGCCCAGAATAGAGCCCAGAATCACCGGTTTGCGGCCAAAGCGGTCCCCCACCGGCCCACCCAGCAAGGTGCCTGCAGCCGTGGCAAATAAAAACACAAACAGAAAAATCTGCGACTGAGCCACCGAAATATGAAACTGGTCGATCAGGTAAAAGGTCAGAAATGTGCTCATCGAGGCCAGATAGACAAATTTTGAAAACATCAGCGCAATCAGAATGGCAATCGAGCGGACCACCACGATTGTGCTCATATCCCGATGCGGGCGGGCTCTGTTCTGTCCCGCAACAGAGCCTTGCGCCGCCAGCCGCGCCGCATACCAGCGCCCGACCTGAAACAGCACCATCATGCCAATAAGCGCCACGCCCGAAAACCACGCGATGCTGTTCTGGCCATTGGGCACAACAATAAAGGCCGCCAG
>DAIMHB010000142.1:0-5802 GCA_036723545.1 Beijerinckiaceae bacterium | reverse complement strand
GGCTGGTGGTCTTCCGCTTTATGGCCGGCCTGCCGCACGGCGCTTATTTCGGCATTGCCGGTCTGGTTGCGGCCGAGATTGTCGCGCCGGAAAAGCGGGCGCAGGCCATTGGCCGGATGATGCTGGGCATCAGCCTGTCCAATGTGCTGGGCGTGCCGCTGGTGACATGGTTCGGGCAACTGGCCTCCTGGCGTGCGGCTTTTGCCTTTGTTGGCATGGTGGGTGTTGTCACCATTGTCCTGCTGTTTGTTTTCGCGCCGAAAATTGCGGTGGCCGAAGGCGCCAGTCCGCTGCGTGAACTGGGGGCTTTGGCGCGCAAGCAGGTCTGGCTGACGCTGGCGGTGGGGTCTATCGGCTTTGGCGGCATGTTCGCCGTTTACAGCTATATTGCCCCGACGTTGATTCATGCTGCCG
This sequence comes from Beijerinckiaceae bacterium, assembly GCA_036723545.1. Classification (GTDB taxonomy): domain Bacteria; phylum Pseudomonadota; class Alphaproteobacteria; order Rhizobiales; family Beijerinckiaceae; genus JANXSV01. The sequence goes on along the minus strand of DAIMHB010000142.1, from coordinate 5,388 downwards.
GGGCTGCGCCCGCAACGGTTCCGTTGGTGATGTCGGTGTTCGGGGTGGGGATGATTCTGGGCAGCATTGCCGGCGGCTGGATGGCAGACCGGGCTTTGCACCGCACCATCTGGGTGCTGTTGCTGTGGAATGTGGTTGTGCTGGGCGGATTTACCTTCATCGGATATTCGCTGGCGGGCGCGACCCTTGTGGTTTTTCTGATGGGCTGCGGCGTTGCCATTGTGCCGGCCATGCAGATGCGCCTGATGGAAGTGGCGCATCATGCCCAGACACTGGCTTCGTCGCTCAATCATTCGGCGCTCAACATCGGCAATGCACTGGGGGCTTGGCTAGGGGGCCTGTCCATTGTTGCCGGATATGGCTGGACATCGACCGGATGGGTCGGCGCCGCGCTCGCCCTTGGCGGCATGATGATTTTTGCTGTGTCCATGGCTCTTGAAAGCATGGACAGGCGCAAACTGGCGGCATGTCCGGCATAAGGCCGCCTCGCCCGCAGCACGTCCGGCGCGGTCAAATTTTCTGTGCAGGGCTTGGTAGATGAATGCAGCTTTTATCCTATGATTATTATCATTGCGCAAAAGGTAAGGATTTGTCAGAATTCCCGCATTGAATTTCAGATAATGATGTTTTGTCATTAATGTTCAAATTCTGTTGGGAAGGTGGATGGCCGTGCCCGATCCATTTCTGGGGCGTTTGTATATCCATGCGCTGGCTCATATCCGCCGCATAAAATCCGGTGTATGCTGTAAACCATGGTCTTGGTAACGGATTAAAGTCTCATGGGCCCTATGACAGAGTTTGAAGTGAAACTTGAGCTTTGCCATGCGGATCTTGAGCGTCTTTGCGCCTGTGCCTTCTTCTCCCGCCTTGGGGATCCAAAGCTCACACAAAATCAGAAGACGGTTTATTTTGATACGCCGGATCATAGTTTAGCGCGTCATCACATGAGCTTGCGGATAAGGCACAGTGGCCGCCACCTTGTGCAGACCGCCAAGGCCCTCCGGGACAGTCCGCTGGAGCGCTCGGAATGGGAGACGCCTCTGCACAACAATAGTCTTGATCTGGAGTTTCTGGATAGAACCGCACTGGCTGCTGTTCTCACACAAAGGCAACGCCGGATGGTGCAGCCTGTTTTCAGCCTGCAGGTTGAGCGCAGGCTTTATCCGATAAGGCTGGACGGGGCTGAGCTGGAACTGACGATTGACGAGGGTATTCTTCGGGCAGGGCCCCGCTCACGGCCCATTTGCGAAGTCGAAATTGAACTGAAATATGGCGGGAAAGGCCCTGTTTTTCAACTGGCGCGGCAGATTATCCATGAAACCTCCGCCATTCTTTCCCTGCGCAGCAAGTCTGCGCAAGGCTATGCGCTGGCTGGTGAGGCCCGCAGGTCAAAAGGGTCTCCTTCTGCGGATGCGACCGGTCTGCCGGTCAGGCTTCTGGCCACGACACCGGTTGTTTCGGCCATCCGCACGCTTGGCTATGCCTGTCTTGGTCAGATTCTTGACCATCAGCCGGGTGTGGTCGCTCATCTTTCGCAGGCTGTGCACCAGATGCGCGTCGCAATTCGGCGGCTGCGGACATTCATGTGGTTTTTTCGCGCCCCTCTTGCAGGCCCGCAGGCGTTCCATATCCGTCAGGAGCTGAAATGGCTGATGACAGAGCTGGAGGCTGCGCGCGAGTGCCATGTTCTGCGGCAAAGGATCGCCGCGCATGAGCCTTATCCTGCTGAGGCTGAACCATGGGTTCAGGCGCTTGAAACCGCCGGAGAACAGGCCCATGTGCGCGCGGCCCGTGCTGTGCAGTGTGAGCGCTTTCGGCTGCTCGGGCTGGATATTGCGCGCTGGCTGGAGCTGGGGGACTGGACGCACGCCGCTCAAAATGGACTTCAGGAGCAACTCATCATTCCTGTTTCTGCACAATTTGCGCATATATGGGCGAAAATCCGTCGCCGTGGTCGACATATCGGGCGTCTTGACCCTGCCAAGCGTCACAGGCTGCGGATTCTTGTCAAGAAAATGCGTTATGGGCTTGAGTTTTTCAGGTCAGTTTATACAGGCCGGGCAGTGCAGGGCCATATCGCAGACCTGCTCAAGCCGCTGGAAAAATTGCAGGATGCGCTTGGGGAGCTCAATGATCTGCGCAATGCGCAAAGCATGTTGCGCACAGCAGGGCTGTCAGATGGAGCCATGTCCACCGAAAATGATCTATACGCACTTCTGAAGTCGGATGACCATGTCGATTCCCAAGTCTTGATCAAACGTGCAAAAAAAGCCTATGTGCGGCTGATGGACATGCCTGTTGTCTGGTGAATGATATCTATCAATATGATAGGCTCATTGGCCAAGGGGTTCAGCTTTGGCGGCCTCACCCGTTTTTCTCAAATCCATTCACCATCAGGGACATGCGCAGCAATTCCGACAAGCTGCCGGCCTGCATTTTTTCCATGAGATTGGCGCGGTGTGTTTCGACCGTGCGGATGCCTATGCCCAGTTCATAGGCGATGGTTTTGTTGGACTTTCCCTTCATCAGAATATTGAGCACATCATGCTCGCGGGCGGTGAGGCTTTTCATACGCTGTTCGATTCTCTGTTTCTGCTGGACGTGCTCGTCCTCTTCGCCGTTTCGCGCCAAAGCCTCTTCCACACATTTGCATAATGTTTCGGTGCTGAAGGGTTTTTCGATGAAATCGACGGCACCCTTTTTCAGGGCCTCCACGGCAATGGAGACATCGGCAAAGGCGGTCATCACGATCACGGGAAGTTGGATTTTCTGCCCCTTTATGGCGTTGAGCAGATCTATGCCGGTCATTTCAGGCATTTTCAGATCAGTGATGACACATCCCTTGTCATGGCTGTGGACGGTTTCAAGAAAATTCTGTGCCGAAGGATAGGTGTGCACATTATAGCCCTTGACCGATAAGAGAGATTTCAGTGAGGCGCGCATGGCAAGGTCATCGTCAATAATATAAATATTGCTTTTATTGGTCATCGGTTTCCCCCGTGCTGGCCAGCGGCAGTGTGAAGCTGAATATTGTGCCTCCTTCTGGGTTGTGACCTGTCCATATTTTGCCGTGATGCGCTTCAATAATGGCGCGTGAGATGGACAGGCCAAGGCCCATTCCGTCCGATTTTGTGGTGGTGAAGGGAACAAACAGGTTCGCCTCGGTGTCCTTATTCAGGCCGTCGCCATGATCAATCACGTCAATCTGAATCATTCCCGCCTCACAAGCGGCTGTCGCTATGATCAATTCGCGGTTGAGCGCATCTTTCATGGCCTGAATGGCATTGCGAATCAGATTCATCAGCACCTGATTGATCTGCACCGGATCAATCAGAACCCTGTCGTCGGGCGCTGTCAATTTATAGACCATAGTTATGTTTTCATTCAGGATATAATCGTTCATCACCACATGAATCTGCCGGATAAGCTCATGCAGGCTGTAGAAAATCTTGTCGGGCTCGCCCAGCAGAATAAATTTGCGCAGATGGGAGACAATGCGCCCGGCGCGCAAAATCTGGTCTGCCGCCAGCCCGAGAATGTCATGGGCATCTTCCGGGCGCTTGTCGGCCGGCATGTCGAACAGCAGCTGTGCGGTTTGCACATAGGCTGCGGCGGCGGAGAGGGGCTGGTTGATCTCATGGGAGAGAGCGGCTGCCATGCCGCCCATTGCGGTCATGCGCTCGGTTTGCAAGCGTTCAACATGGGCTTTGATTTTGTTCAGCTCTGTCAGATCGCGGATAAATCCAACAAACAGCCGTTTATGATCATAACGGGCTTCGGAAACGGAGAGATCCAGTGAAAAAATTGAGCCGTCCTTGCGCTGGCCCTGCAATTCACGGTTAAACCGGACCGGACTTTTACGCTGTGCGGCAAAATTCTGTAAATAATAATCATGTCTCATTCTGTCCGGTTCGGTCATCAGAATATGGATATTCTGCCCCAGAAGCTCAGCCGCCGAATATTGAAACATTTGAATGCAGGTTGTGTTGACCGACTGAATGATGCCCGTGTCATTAATCGAGATGATGGCGTCTCCGGCACCGTCAATCACGGCGCGCAGGCGCTCCTCGCTTTCTGCCAGATTGGCCTCGGCTTGTTTGCGCAAGGTCACATCCTGCACATAGCCGTGCCAGATTGTGCTTCCGTCCGGCTCAAGAATGGGGGCCGCCTGTGTTTCCAGCCAGATCATGCCTTTTTGCGGATGGTTGAAACGGAAACAATTTGCCCAGAGGGTCAGTTCATGTTTCGACTTATAAAAGCTTGACCGGAATTCCGGATAATCATCCGGATGGACACGCTTATAAATTTCGGAAGCGTCCTGCGCGAGATCATGCGGGTCAAGTCCAAGAATTTCCATGGTATGTGGCGCCGCATAGGGACAGTTGCTTTTGCCTTCTGCGTCTTCCCGGAAGGCATAAAGTGCGCCTGGCAGCGCGAGGGCTATGGTCTCAAGCTGCAGGGCGAGCTGTGCTTTTTCTTTTGTGATGCGTTCTGTTTGTTTTTTTTCTGTAATGTCTGTGGATACACCAATAACATGGACAGGGGTGCCATTGTTGAAATAGGCCTGTCCTCTGGATGTGATCCAGCGTTCGGCACCGTCAACAGGCCGGATGATGCGGTATTCAGCCTCATAAATACCGGGCCCGTCCGGCTCCAGCGCAGCCATAAAGGCCTTTTGGGTTTTGGACCGGTCTTCCGCCCGGATTATGTCCAGATGCGTGAACAGGCTGAGAGGCATATTTGGCATCAGCCCCATCATTTTCCGGGTGTTGCCAATATCGTCGCAGGTTTGGGTTTCGCAGTTGAAATCCCATTTGCCGATCTGGTCGGTGGGCGGGCTTTCTTCGAGGCTTATGCGGGCCAGAGTTTCGATATCCGCCCGCCGCTTTTCATAATTCAGCATGGTGAGGCAGGCTTTGTGTAAAATTTCACAGGCTATAGCGATCACAATGCTGCTGGCGATGAAAATAAAGAGTTCGGTGGAGGCCATCCCATCCCGCGCCGGCACAAAATACAGATAGGCCAGTGGGGCACTGAGCAGCAGCGCGATCAGGCCTGAGAGCAAGCCGCCAAACAAAGCTCCAAGCGCCACAGCCGGATAAAGACAAGAAAAGGCAAATCCGTCAGACCCCGTAAACAACAGACCGGAACTTAAAACACTGCCTGTTACAGCACATGCCAAGCCAATCATACAGCGATACCAGCAAGAACTGGAATAAATCGATGCAAGCCATATCACCGCTGAATTCAGATCTTGCAAACCATCCGCATTGAAATGATGGTGGGTAATGACCGGTTCTTTTGAAAACAGGCGCATGAATTTGCCTTTATATTGTTTTTCTGCCCGCTGCCTGAAGATTTCACATGACAGTTTATTTAATTACTTAT
>DAIMHB010000141.1:0-5834 GCA_036723545.1 Beijerinckiaceae bacterium | reverse complement strand
TGCAGCCCTTTGAAGCCTATGCCTCACGCTGGCGGCCACGCCATGCTTGAAGTGCGCATCACGGGCAAAACCTATGTGAGCGGGGCAGGGCAGCGCCATCATGCGCTCGGTGCTGTGCAGTTCACGCTGGCGCGCGGGCATGTGGGGGCGCTTGTCGGCCCGTCCGGCTGTGGCAAAACCACGCTTTTGCGGCTTATTGCCGGTCTTGATCCGGCTTTTGAGGGGGAAATCCGGCCTCCGGCCTCCGGCCCGCTGGCCTTGGTGTTTCAGGAACCGCGCCTGCTGCCCTGGCGCAATGTCGAGGAGAATATCCGCATTGCCGCGCCAGATATAACAGAGGCTGAACTGGCGGCGCTGCTGGAGGCTTTGTCCTTGTCGGCGCACCGGCGGCATTTTCCCGGTGAATTGTCACTGGGGCTGGCGCGGCGGGTGGCTTTGGTGCGGGCGCTGGCGCTTCATCCCGAATTGCTGCTGCTGGATGAACCCTTTGCCTCGCTGGACAAAGCCATGGCTGACCGGCTTCTGGCCGAAATCTCGATGCTGGTGGAGGCGCGCCCGGTCACCACTGTGCTGGTGACGCATGACCTTGAAACGGCGATCCGGCTGGCCGACCGGATTTTTGTGCTCTCCCCGCGTCCGGCGACATTGCTGGCAACCATCGACATTGCCGCCCCGCGCCAGCGCATGAGCCTGGACGCGCTGGAGCGCATTCGCGGCCAGATTATCGAGGCGCAGCATCTTGGCGCTACAGGTCCATAAGCCGCGGAAAATGCGCCGTTGTGCTGGTGCGGCCATCCTTGGCCACAAAAAACGCCTCGGCTCCAAAGGCGGCGAGCAAATCGGGGGCCTTATTCTGCCCCACCAGAAATGCGGCTGTGGACAGCGCATCCGCCAGCAGGCCGGATGAGGCCAGCACCGAAACACTGGAAAAGTCTTGCGGCGAGGTGCCGCTGCGCGGGTCAAGAATATGGTTGCGCTTAAAATCCGGCGACCAGAAATATTGATAATCGCCCGATGTCGCCAGAAATCCGCTGACAGCGGATGTGGCCACGGTTCCTGTCGTGCGCGGGTCACGAATGGCGGCGCGCCACATACCGCCATGCTCCGGCTGGCCAATGCCCTGAAGCACGTCGGTATCGAGAAAGGCACTGGTAATTCCATGCGCCTGAAGCACGGCGGATACGCGGTCTGCGGCCAGTCCCCGCGCCAGACTGTTGAGCGTTATGCCCATGCCGGGGCGGGTGAGTTCAATCCGCTCATGAGAATAAACAACAGCCTGTTGGTTCACGCGCTGGCACAGCGCTTGAATTTCTGTCTCATCCGGCCATGTGCCGCGCTGGGCGGCATTGTCCAGAGCCCGCCAGAGCGGCTGCACCGTCACATCAAAGGCGCCGTCTGTGGCCTGATACATGGTCTGTGCCATGTTCAGCATGTCGATCAGCGCGGGGTCAGGCTGGTGCAGCACGCCGTCGCGGTTAAGCTGGAACAGGGCGCTGTCCGGCCGCACCAGTCCGGCGATGCGGTCTATATGGCGGATTTCGGCAAAGCTGGCGTCAAAGGCGTCATTGGCCTGTGCCTCGCTTGCGGCTTGCACAGTGATCGAAACGCTGGTGCCGAAGGCCAGCCCGACACGACGATAGCTCTGTGTGGCAGTGCTGGCCACAGGCATAATCGCGCCCGCACAACAGCCCAGCGCCAGTTGCAGCCCGCGCCGCCGCGAAATGGGTGGTGAGTGTGTCATCACGCTTCGATCCTTTTTGAGCGCAAGGGGCGGGAATTGCGGTTTTTCAGCACCAGCGGCACGCATTGGCTGCGGTCATTGTGAATGACGACGCAATCCATACATTGAAAACATTCGTGATAGATGATCTGCCCTGTCGGCTTGATGGCATTATAGCGGCATTTGCTTTTACAAAGCTGGCATGGGTCGCCGCATTCCACACGGCGCGGCAGCCAGTCCCAGCGGCGCGCCAGCCCCACCAGCGCGAAGGCCGCGCCGAGCGGGCAGAAATAACGGCAGAAAAATTTATAGACAAACAGGCCTCCCGCCAGCAGCAGGCCCGCATAGAGCACAAAGGGCAGGCTGCGGATAAAAACCAGCGTGATGGCGGTTTTGAACGGCTCGATCTCGGCAAAACGTTCAGCTAGCGCGGAAGACGCCAATGCCGAACCCAAAATCAGCGTCAGGGCGACATATTTTGCCCCGCGCAAACGTGTATCCCAGCGCGTCGGCACCCGCCATTGCCGGATTTTGAGCAGTTTTGCGACATCGCCGACAAATTCCTGCATGGCTCCGAAGGGGCAGAGCCAGCCGCAAAAGGTGCCGCGCCCCCAGATCATCAGGCTGCCGAGTGTGAAAAACCATAAAATCAGGCTGGGCGGGTCATAGAGCAGAAAGGCCAGTCCGCCTTCGCCTTTGGCGGCGCGGGTCAGGCCGATCAATGTGACGATGGAGAGCTGCGCCTGCGCCCACCAGCCAATAAAAAACAGGGTAAAGGCCAGAAAAATTCGCCGGAACAGCGCAAAGGCTTTGGCAGAAGCCGTAAGCGCCTTCTGCATGGCCAGCGCCACCGCCAGAATAAACAGGCCGGTGCTTAAAATCACGAGATCACGCGCACGCTCCAGCCAGATCGAGCCAAAACCCTTGACGCTTTCCTGCGGCGGCAGCACCAGCAGCTCCTGCGGCACAGAAAAGGCAAAGCTGAAATCATGATCCGCCTTTTCGGCCAGAATCTGGCCTTTGGCCCTTGTAGCCCGCAAGGCAAATTCGGACGGGTTGGCGGGGTCCCATCCGGTGAGGGTTTTGATGGTCAGCACACTCACGTCGCCCTGTGGCATGTCTTTGACAATAAACGGCTTATGCCAGGCGAAATCCCGTATTTCCACCGGCACGTCCGCCTGCCGCAGCGACATGCGCAGCGGCACGGCACCGGCGACAAAATCATCATCGATAAAACTTAAGCGGCCTGTGGAGAGCACAATCAGTGCGTGGCGCCCGTCAAGGTCCGAGATCAGCCGGTTGAATGTGGCCTCATCCAGCAGGTTGCGGCCAATATCGGGCACATCCAGCTCGCCTATCCACAGGTCTATAAAGGCGCCATCGGGGTTGCGGCGCACCTCGGGGTCAAGCCCCGCGCCGATGGTGCCGACAAAGGCGGCTTCAGACTCGGCATTTGTGACATGGTAATGTTTGATATAGCCGCGCGCGATCAGTTCCTGCCAGTTCAGAGGCTCGAACCGGTCATTGCGGACTTTGGCGGCCCGGCTGGGGTCGCGGCCACGGGCAAAGCCGAGTTTGCTGCGCGCCACCTCAAGGCCAGCCACCAGCAAGGATTCATTGACAATACGCACAGAAGCGGTGGCTTTGGCCACGCCGTGAATTTCGCTTAACGCCGCGCTGCCCGCTGCTCTGTCCCCCGCCGGAGGGCCGACCTTGATCGATTGTTTGAGAGATTTGCCGACATATTGCTTGATGAAGTCAAACAATGGCTCCGGCCCCAGCCCGTCAACAAATACCGGCTCATGCTGCGACAACAGCCGCACATCGAGAAAATTGCCTTCCGGTGTCAGCGCCACCAGCATATTGATCGGCGTGCCGGAAAAACCGGGAATGGGGGCAAGATCCGCCGATTCAAACACATAGGCGATCAGTTCATCCGAGGTGCCATTTTGTTTGAAAATGGGCCAGACCGGCAGTGTGTCGTCTTTTTCGCCTAAAATGAAGGGTGCTGGAAAATAATGTTGCAACGCGCTGCGGGTCAGGCTGCCGGCATAAGCTGTGCCACAGCAGGCCATAATGATCCATAAACCCATGAGACCGATAAAGCCCGCGCGCCAATTCATACTCTTCCCCCTTTATCAGCTTATCATTGGTTTTAAAGGCGACCATAGTACCAAAGGGGGAGGTTATGCGCGCAAAGGGTCCATGACACGTCTTGCGCAAACCAACTGAATTGGTTAGGCTTTTCATATAAATATAAAAGCAGACGGTTTGAATGTTTGCCAGGGAGTGAATGCCATTGGCCCGGGTTGCGCCCAGCGTCTTGGACACGACATCTATATATGTTGCAACCGGCCGCGGCTCTGATGTGCGGGAGGTGGTGCAGTCTTTATATTTGGCTCTGCCCCAGTCCGGGCTGAGCGCTCTGGTTGTGTTTGTTTCCCCTGATTATGACCCGCATGAATTTGCCAGGCACATGAGCAGCGCATTTCCTGCTGTGCCGGTGTTTGGCTGCACCACCGCTGGCGAATTGACTCCCGAGGGCCTGAGTGACGGCAATGTTCTGGCGCTTGGCTTCAATAATATCGATTTCAGCATTGTTGCCCAACCGATTCAGGCGCTTGATCAGTTGACCATTGCCCAGGTGCGCGACCATGTGCGCAGCCTGCGGCACGAGCTGGACAATCATGTCGAACAGCAGGCCTCACGCGCGCAATTTGGCATGTTGCTGGTGGACGGTCTGTGTCTGCGCGAGGAAGCGTTGATTTCCGCCATCAGCGCCTGTCTCGACGATATTGGTATTGTCGGGGGATCGGCAGGGGATGGGTTGAATTATCGCAATACATGGGTGTTGTTTGACGGCAAGGCCCAGCAGAATGCGGCCGTGTTGCTGTTATTCAGCACCGATCTGCCTTTCCGGCTGTTTAAGTGCAATAGTTTTGCCCCCACGGATGAGAAACTTGTTGTGACAGGGGCTGATCTCGACAGGCGTGTGGTGCGGGAACTGAATGCCGAGCCTGCGGCGCTTGAATATGCCCGTGTGATTAATGTGCCCGACACGGAACTGGATGATTATCATTTTGCCGCGCATCCGGTGATTGTGCGGGTGGCGGGGGATTATTATGCCCGCTCCATCCAGCGGGTGAATGCGGATGGCTCCCTCACCTTTTTTTGTGCCATTGATGAAGGGCTGGTGCTGACCGCCGCCGGACGTCTCGACACTCTGGGGGTGGTTGAGGATATGTTCCGCCTCACTGAGGCCGAACTGGGCGAGGTTTCGCTCTATATAGGGTTTGATTGCATCCACCGGCGTCTGGATGCCGAGCAGCGGCAGATTGCCCGTGATCTGTCAGACCTTTACCGCCGTCATCATGTGGTGGGCTTTAATACTTATGGCGAGCAGTTCGGGTCCATGCATCTCAACCAGACCTTTGTCGGCATAGCCGTCGGACAGCGGACAAAATCCTGATGGATGGTGACCGGAATGAGGCCCTGGCGCGGCTGACGGCTGAAAATGCCAAGCTAAGAAAGATCAATCAGGCCTTGATGGCCAGAGTGGAACGCGGCATCAGCCATCCGGCCAATGCCTATGGCTTGTTTGAAATGGCCATTGCGCTGGATAATAATGTGCGCCAGCGCACGCAGGAATTGCAGAATGTGCTGCGCTCGATCGAGCGCTCGAATGAGGCGCTGGACAAAGCCAAACAACTGGCCGAACGGGCGAGTTCCTTTAAATCCACTTTTCTCGCCTTTGTCAGTCACGACCTTTTGCAGCCGCTGAATGCGGCGCGGCTTGGCCTTTCGGCCTTGATGGAGGTGGAGACCGCGCCCGCAAGCCAGCCCCTGATTGCTCAGGTGGGCCGCGCTCTTGTCAGTCTGGAGGATCTGATCCGCACCCTGCTGGATATTTCGAAGCTGGATGCCGGGGTGATGAAGCCGGAGATCAGCATTTTTGAGCTGGAGAGGGTGGTGGGCCCGTTGCGGCAGGAATTCGAGCCTCTTGCGGCTGCACGCGGCCTGCGGATGCATATCCGCACTCCGGATTTTTGTGTTCAGTCCGATCCGCTGATGTTGCGCCGTATTTTGCAAAATTTTCTCACCAATGCCCTCTATT
>DAIMHB010000140.1:0-5859 GCA_036723545.1 Beijerinckiaceae bacterium | reverse complement strand
GTGTATAACCGCACCACGGCCAAGGCCGAAAGCTGGGTGGCCGAGCATGGCGGCGCATTTAAAACCAGCCCGAAACTGGCCGCCGAGGGGCAGGATTTTGTCTTTGCCTGTGTCGGCAATGATGATGACCTGCGTGCCGTGACCATAGGCGCGGAGGGGGCCTTTGCCGGCATGGCTTCCGGCGCGATCTTCATTGACCACACCACCGCTTCGGCAGGGGTTGCGCGCGAGCTTTATGTTGAGGCGCAGAGCAAAGGCCTGCATTTTATTGATGCACCGGTCTCCGGCGGGCAGGCGGGAGCGCAAAATGGCGTGCTGACCGTGATGTGCGGCGGGGATGAGGCCGCCTATGCCAAGGCTGAACCGCAGATCAAGGCTTTTGCCCGTGCCTGCCGGTTGATGGGGCCGTCTGGTGCCGGACAGCTGACGAAAATGGTCAACCAGATCTGCATTGCCGGTCTGGTGCAGGGGCTTGCCGAAGGCGTGCATTTTGCCATGCAGGCCGGGCTGGATGCCGAGGCGGTGATCGAGGTGATTTCCAAGGGTGCGGCACAAAGCTGGCAGATGGAAAACCGTTACAAGACCATGATTGCCGGTAAATATGATTTCGGCTTTGCTGTGGACTGGATGCGCAAAGACCTCGGCATTTGTCTGGATGAGGCGCGAAACAATGGCGCACGCCTGCCCGTGGCCGCTCTTGTTGATCAGTTTTATGCGGACGTACAGAACATGGGCGGGCAGCGCTGGGATACATCCAGCCTGCTGGCCCGCCTGAATAAATAGGCGCTTCCCACACTTTAAAAAAAAGCCCCGGATTGCTCCGGGGCTTTTTGCATTATGGGCAGGGCGGCAGGCCGGGCCCACCACATTTGCGGCGTTCCGGTGCCTGATGCTGCGGCGGCTGCCCGCGCGGCTGGAACTGCGGCTGCGGCTGATGCTGGAACTGCGGTTGCTGATGCTGCAGCTGATAATGCTGCTGTATCTGCGGTGCAGGCGGCTGAAACACCGGCACATGCTGATGCACAGGCGCAGGCTGCACATGATGCAGCGGCTGGTATTGCGGCTGTGGCTGGATATGCGGTGTTTGCGGCACCGGCGGTTTGATCTGCGGGTTGACAGGCGCAACAACCGCCGGTTTGCCTATGCCTTGCAGATTGTTATGCACCGGCGGCGGCACCAGTGGCGCCTGTGCCGGAGGCAAACCATGCGGCTGACCATTGACGGGCGGCGGCATATGCCGCGCCGCTGCGGGTGGCAGAATCACATTGTTCAGCAAAATTGCCCCCGCAGCCGCGCCTGCGGCCACACCTGCCGCCGCGCCGAAATGCGGTGCTTCAACATTATGCGGACGGTGCGCAAACCGTGGCTCGTGATGAAAAATCGGGAAGGGCAGGAAAAACGGCCCGGGAGGTGTAGGCGGCGGGGCGTAATCCTCATAATCCTCATCAAAAATAACATAAACGGGCGGCGGAGGCGGCGCAAAATCATAATAAGGATCGTCAAAGACAATATAGGGACGATCAATATAGACAACCTCGTCGCTGGGCGGCGGCGCAATGTCATAGGCATAATCATCATAAACAGCCGGTGGCTCCAGGGCGGCTGTCAGCTCGGCCAGACGGCGGCGCGCATCCGCCACATGCGGCCCATGCGGATAGCGCTTCAGATAAGACCAATAGGCATTGGGACGATCGGCACGACGGGTTTTGCCCCATGTGATCGCCTCACGCCGTGCGGCGGCCAGAACAAGCACCCGCTTGGCCAGCGGATCATGCGGATAAGCGGCCAGAAATTCCTCATAACCGGCCAGCGTGTCGCGGCGCAGGGCAAATTCATAGGCCATGGCCGGAGGCATTTCACTGAATGGCCGGGTGGCTTCAGCCACGGCCTCTGGCGAATCCCCTTTCAGGGGCGGCGCATCTGCAGCACGCTCCATGAAAACGAAGGGCGAGCGAATTTTCGACAGGTGCCATGGCACCTGCCCGCCTTTGGTCAGACTGTTCACGCGCAATCGCACCTGCGCGAATAAATCATCCGGTTGCAGGCCACCTTCACGGATCGCCTCGGACAAAGCCTTGGCGTAAGGCCCATAGGCATCGTGGCTCTCGGGTGCGATGGTGCCGGGCGCCGCATTGAAGGCAACCAGCATACCGGCCTCGGGTTCGACATAGGCCAGACCACCGGCGAGCGGGCTGCCTTTGGCAAAGGGGCTGTTATGCGCCGTATCCAGAACCACAAAGCGTGATTTCACCGGCGCTGCGGCCAGAGCCCGCATGAAATCGCTCAACCGCACCGCCTCAATGGCGATATCCGTATCACGGGCAATGTTTGCATCGACAGGCACAAAGTAATTGTCGCCTTCAAGTTGCAGGCCATAACCGGCCAGATAGACAAAAGCGACCGTATCGGGCCCGGAGGCACTCACCTTGCCCAGAAAATCCCGCAAGGTGCTGCGCAGCACATCCTGATCAAGATCCCGCGCGCCCATCACCTCGAAACCGGCCAGTTGCAGGCTCTGCGCCAGCAGCCCCGCGTCATTGGCAGCACCCGGCAATGCCCCGGCCTTATAGCTGGAATTGCCGATCACCAGCGCCAGCCGGTGTTCGGTCTGATCTTGCGCCAGCACCGGAGATAAGCTTGAAACAAGGGCGGCGTATGCTGCCAATCCGGCAAAAAACATGATAAATAATTTTAAAAATCTGGACATAACGTCCTCCAAACATCATTTGGCACTTAAAAATTGGCATCTTTACAAGAGATCATTCCGGCTGAACGGGTCGTGAATACTCCATGGCAAAACTATGGTGATGAATCAGTTTTGAACACACTCAACTCTTATCGAGAATAGACCTTATTTTAAGCCGGAGCACGGGTAAAAGTTCATGCTCAAACCACGGATTGAGTTTCAACCAGCCATTGTTACGCCAGGACGGATGCGGCAGCACAAATAAGGGCACTTGGGCCTTCTGCAAAACCGCCCGCCAGTTGGCAACCGTATCGGTCAGGCGGGGGGCGCGCAAGCTGGTCAGGCCCAGACGGGCGAAATGATAATCCACCGCATATTGCCCGATACATACAATCAATTCCGGCGTGGGCAACTGCGCGAACAGCGCGTCATGCCAGAGCCTGCGACACTCCGGGCGCGGCGGCTTGTCACTTCCCCGTGAGTCAAGCCCGGGAAAACAAAAGCCCATCGGAACAATGCCGACACTATGTTCATCATAAAATTCGGCGCTGTCCAGCCCAAGCCATGCACGCAACCTGTCGCCGGAGGGATCGGTGAAGGGCCTGCCACTGGCATGAACGCGCGTGCCCGGCGCCTGTCCGGCCAGAATCATGCGCGGCGGCGACACAGATGACAGTTGCAATACCGGACGCGGCTCATGCGGCAAGGCTGTCTCTCCGCCAATATCGCGGCAATAGCGGCAGGCCCGCACCTGCGCCAGAAGCTCCGCCAGATTTCGAGCGCCGGACATCGGCCCTCCCCTTCAGGCTGCAGCGCTCGGGCGCGCTTTCAGCCGCTGATGCCAGGCCAGCACATTGGTAAATTCCGGCGCAATCTCCAGCTTCGCCGGTTTCATAAAGTCCAGCGTTACCAGACCGGTAATATCGGCAATGGTCAATTCATCGCCGCATATAAAGGGCCGGTTCTGCAAGGCCTTGTCAATAACAGCCAGCGCTTCGGTCACGCGCGGACGGTTGGCTTCGGCAAAGGCGGGAATCTGCGGTTTTTCCATATTCGCCATGGCCGGATGCAGATGACGGAACACATGCGCCACCGGCCCGAACAGATTGAGCTCAATGCGGCGCTGCCACATTTCCACCTGCGCTTTTTCCAGCGGATTGCGCCCCATCAATGGCGGATCAGGGTAAAGTTCCTCAAAATAACGGCAGATGGCCACAGATTCGGCAATGCAGGTTCCATCGTCCAGTTGCAGCACGGGTGTGCGCTGCATGGGGTTCAGACCGGCAAATTCCTGCGTTTTATGTTCCATCTGGTTGATGTCGATAAACACAAGGGGGACAGAAATGCCTTTTTCGGCCAGAAAAATACGCACACGGCGCGGATTGGGCGCCCGGCCCCCGTCATATAACTTCATGCGAACCTCCTGAACCTTATTAAGCACTTGTAAAATAAGTGATGATGTACTGCCAATGCAGATTTATGCCCATTCTAAACCGGATATGAGGGGCTCGTTAATATTTTTCTGCTCAGGTAGAGAGCATTATTGTGAGTGAGTAGCGCGTAAATTATGGAACAAGTCACCGCCGAAATGATTGAACGTGGCCGCGGCGCGCAACCTACCCGCGGCCTCAGCCGCCGTAAAATGCAATTTCAAGTCAGCGCCACACGCGACAAGCTGGCCTCGCACAATGGCGAAAGCCTTGCTTATGACATTGAAATGCTCAGGATTTTTTCAACAAGCCAGATAAAGGTGCTGCCGGCTATCGCCACCTTTGTCATTGTTGTGGCCTTATCCACCTACCCGACCCTTTCACCCGTGGTCATTGGAGCCTGGTGCCTGTTCCAGCTTGCCAGCATTGGCCTCATCTATGGCTTTGCCTATGTGTTTCAGCGCAGTTGTGACAAGCTGACCAGTGTCAGCCACTGGCAAAACCGGTTTCTGCTGGCGGAAACCGTTCAGGGCGTGGCCTGGTCAATATTAATCTGGCAACTGCTGGCACTCAACCAGCCTTCCAGCACTGTTTTTGTGTTGCTGGTGACGATCACCGTGGCGGCCATCACGGGCATGACCTCGGCCAGTCTGCCCTTCAGTGTTTTTGCGACCTTCATGCCGATGATTGCCGCGATCATGGTTTTCCGGCCACCGGACGAAAGCCTGCGCGCGCTTGTGCAGCCGACGCTGGCCGTGGCGGGGCTGGTGTATTTTGTGTTCGTGGCAAGGCGCCTTCACGCCACAACGCTCAATACCGTGGCCTTCCGCGCCGAAAAAGATGCTCTGATTGCCGAACTTGAGCAGGCCAAGGCCAATTCCGACGAGGCACGCCGACGCTCCGAGGAGGCCAATCTGGCGAAATCGCGGTTTCTGGCCACAATGAGCCATGAATTGCGCACGCCGCTCAACGCCATCCTCGGCTTTTCCGAAGTGATGAAAAACGAGATGATGGGGCCGCATACGGTCAAGGCCTACCGCGAATATTCTGCCGATGTTCATGCCTCCGGTCATCATCTGCTGATGTTGATCAACGAGATTCTCGATCTCTCAAGAGTTGAGGCGGGCCGCTATGACCTGCATGAGGAATCCGTCTCTCTTCCCTTTGTGGTGGAGGAATGCCGCCATCTGCTGGCCCTGCGCGCCAAGAACAAGGGCCTGACGGTGATTGATGTGATTGAGGACACCTTGCCGAAAATCTGGGCGGATGAGCGGGCATTGCGTCAGATCACGCTGAATCTTCTGTCAAACGCCATTAAATTCACGCCAAAAAGTGGTCAGATTACAATAAAAGTCGGCTGGACGGCCTCCGGCGGACAATATCTGTCAATAAAGGACACTGGCCCCGGCATACCCGAGGACGAAATTCCGATCGTGATGTCGTCGTTTGGACGCGGCTCTCTGGCGCAAAAACACGCTGAGGAAGGCACAGGGCTTGGTTTGCCGATTGTCAAAGGGCTTGTTGAGCTGCATGGCGGCGTGTTCACGCTGAAATCCGTTATCCGCGAAGGCACGGAAGTGCGGGTCATTTTTCCGGCGGAACGGGTGATGGACACCCTGCCCCCGATCCGGGAGGAGGACAGGAAAGCCAAAACCCGCTATCCTGTCTATGGTGCCGCCTGAGCCGGAGGACTCAAAGCATTACAGATTTACGGAAAAGCCGGTGTGCGCGTCCCCTCTCCCC
>DAIMHB010000139.1:0-5901 GCA_036723545.1 Beijerinckiaceae bacterium | reverse complement strand
ACCGAAACGTTGGCGCTCCCCGCATAATGCGCCGCCAGCGCGGCCTCAAGATCAGCCGCCTTCGGACTGCCCGGCAGATGATCGAGAAACAGCGGAATGGACACCAACATGCCTTGCGCGAAATTACCCACCGAAGGCACAAACAGCACACGCTGCCTCAAGCCTGTATAGGCCTGAATTTCCGGCACATGCTTATGGCCAAGGCCAAGCGCATAAAGCTCGAAACTGGGCGCGGTGCCCGCCTCATAATCGGCGATCATGGTCTTGCCGCCGCCGCTATAGCCTGAAACCGCATTGATCGAAATGGCGAAATCCGGATTTATAAAGCCAGCATCCACCAGCGGGCGCAGCAGGGCAATCGCGCCGGTGGCATAGCAGACGGGATTGGCGACGCGCTGGGCTTTAGCGATTGCTTCTGCCTGCCCTTTGCACAATTCGGCATAGCCATAGGCCCAGCCGGGGGCCACGCGATGCGCTGTCGAGGCATCGAGAATTTTCGGGGCGGCGTCGCCCAATGTGTCCGCCAGCGCGACGGTGGCTTTGGCCGCCTCATCAGGCAGGCAGAGAATGACAAGGTCAATCTCGCGCATCAGCGCGGCCTTGGCGGCTTCGTCCTTGCGCAGCGCATCGGGCAAACTGCGCAGGTTCAGGCCGGACATAGTGTGCAGCCGCGTGCGAATGCCAAGGCCGGTTGTGCCCGCTTCGCCGTCAATAAAAATCTGTTTGATCATTCTATCCTCATCTCACCACAGGCCTGAACGCGCCCGTGGTTTAATCTCTGATCGTGGTTTAGGGCATATAGTGTCCGGTTTCAATTTCATTTCAACTGCACAACCATATAGCCTTGAATTCTATTGCGCATCGGCGACACTGATGTGTCATGCTTGCGCTGTGCAGACATTGGCCACGGTTTAAAACCTATCTTCCAAATGCTCCAAACCTGTCACAGACTGTTGATAATACCAAAGACAGACCTAAATCATATTGAGGCTTTGTTCATATTGTTCAAAAGCCTGCGCGCCTGCGGCGCCCGTCTCTGAAAGGACAATAGAATGCAAAACATCATACGCACACTCTGCGCAGGCCTAGCGCTCACAACAGCGCTTGCCATAGCACCAGCCTATGCCGATATGTTGAAATTCAAGGTCATGTTGTCCGGCGCACAGGAGGTGCCGCCCACAACATCCAAAGGCATGGGTTCCATTGACATCACCTATGACAGCGCTACCAAAACCCTGTCATGGACAGGCAGCTATATGGACCTCACCGGCCCGGCAACCATGGCGCATTTCCATGGCCCTGCAGATGTGGGCAAGAACGCACCCGTGGAAATTCCGCTTAAAGCCATCACCAGCCCGCTGGACGGCTCAGTCGTTCTCACCGACGCACAGGCTGCCGACCTGATGGCTGGCAAACTTTACTTCAATATTCATACCGAAGCCAATAAGGGCGGCGAGGTGCGGGGTCAGGTTCTGCCCGAGAAATAACACTCCGACGATGCACATATGTGAGAGGCCGGGTCGCAGGATCCGGCCTTTTTATATTCGCGCAGCATAAATTGTGCCGCTCTGCCCTTCTGCCCCAGCTTGCCCTCCCGCTGCCCTGCCCGTAACATAAGGCAAACTGTAGTGCCGGAGAGCAGAATGGCCCTGACTTTAACCCCAGACGAGCAAGCAATGGCATCGGGCGAAGCTGGCCCCGGCACAGCCATGGCCATGCGCATTGTTGCCGAAACCGCGCGGCTGATGGGGGCGCAAACCCTGCTGCCCATTGCCTCGGCCCATATTGACGGCGCCCTCTATCATGGCGACTCCGGCACATATTTTGCTGAAAAGCTGGTGGAACAGGGTGCGCGCGTAGCCGTGCGCGCCACGCTGAATGTCGGCGCGCTGGATCTCACCGGCTGTTCGAAAAACCGGCTGCCCGACCATGAGCGCGCAATGGCGCGGCGCATGATGGACGCTTATAAGGTGCTGGGCTGCGAACAGACATGGACCTGCGCGCCCTATCAGGCTGGCCACCGCCCTGCCCTTGGCACAGATGTGGCCTGGGGTGAGTCCAATGCCGTGGTCTTTTGCAATTCTGTGCTGGGCGCACGCACCAACCGTTATGGTGATTTTCTTGATATTGCCTGCGCTATTGCCGGACGTGCGCCCAATTATGGCCTGCACAAGCCAGAAAACCGGCGCGCAACCCTGCAATTTGATGTCAGCGACCTGCCGGACAGTTTCCTCAAAAGCTCTGTGGCCTGGCCCATTCTGGGCAGCCTGTTTGGCCGCGAGGTCGGCAATGCGATTGGTATTGTCTCCGGCGTGAAGGCTCATCCCGGAGAGGATGCACTCAAGGCTTTTGGCGCAGCCTCGGCCTCCACCGGCGCGGTCGGGTTGTTTCACATTGCCTCTGTCACGCCGGAAGCGCCGGATCTGGCCACTGCGCTGCATCACCAGCCGCCTGAACGCATAATCAAGGTTACGCGCGCCATGGTGGATGCGGCCCGCCGCCGCCTCTCCACCGTTGAAAACCCGCGCGCGATTGATGCTGTCGCCATTGGCAGCCCGCATTTGTCACTGGCCGAATTTGACCTGCTCGAAGGCATGATTGGCGGGCGCAGGCTCGCCGTGCCCATTTATGCCTGCACGGGGCGGCATGTGCTCAGAGAGCTTGAAAAAACTGGGCGGCGCAGCACGCTGGAAGCCAGCGGCGTGGTGATCGTGGCAGATACATGTGTGGTGGTGACGCCCATTCTGCCCGATCTGAATGGTGCGGTGCTGATGACCAATTCCGGCAAATTTGCCCATTACACGCCCGGCAACACCGGTTATGGCGTGATTTATGGCGCTTTGTCCGAATGTGTGGAAAGCGCGGTGCTGGGACGTCCGCAATTTGACGAGGTGCAGGCATGAGCGCGATACAGGCCGAAATTCTGGTCAACGGCCCGCCCGTGCAAGGCATGGGCCTCGCTTTGCAGGCCCCCATCAGCTTCTGGGGTGGGGTAAATCCGCAAACCGGCCTTGTTACAGATGTTCGCCACCCCGATTGCGGCACCTCCATTGCAGGGCGGATATTGTGCCTGCCCGGCACCATCGGCTCATCATCCGCTGCGGCGATTTTGCTTGAGCTGGTCTATGCCGGCCAAGCACCAGCCGCGCTGATTCTGCATGAGCCGGACGCGATTTTGCTGCTCGGGCTGATTGTGGCGCGGGAAATGGGCTATGCCATTCCCCCCGCATATCAGCTTGACCGCAGTCATTTTGCGCTTCTGCATCAAAACACCCTCATGATTGATGCAAAAGGCAACATCACGGCCTGAACCGACGCAGCAACGGCCCATCTCCCTTGATCAGGTGAGATGGGCACGCTCAATCTATTCCGCCGCCTGCCCAATTGGCATGATTTGATGCGCAGAGTTTTGCCGCGCATGTTCCGCCTCATGCGGCTCGTCCCGCTCGCCAACAAACCGGCCAAACACCCACCAAACGGCACGGGAGCAACTGTCCATAATTGTAAAGACCGCAGGCACAAACACCAGCGACAGAACGGTCGAAACCAGCAGGCCACCGATCACGCCAATCGCCATGGGCGCACGGAATTCACCGCCATCACCCAAAGCCAGAGACGAGGGCAACATGCCCGCCGCCATGGCAATCGTGGTCATGATGATGGGCCGGGCGCGTTTGCGGCCCGCATCGACAATCGCCTCGGTGCGCGGCACCCCGCGCGCCATTTCCTCAACCGCAAAATCCACAAGCATAATGGCGTTTTTGGTGACAATGCCGATCAGCATCAGAATACCAATCACAACCGGCATGGAAATCGCCTTATTCGTGATGAATAGAGCAAAAATCACGCCGCCGATCGACAAGGGCAGCGAGAACAGGATGGTGATCGGCTGAAGCACACTGCCAAACAGCAGCACCAGCACGCCGTAAACCATCATCAGACCCGCGCCCATGGCACTGGCAAAACCGGCAAACACCTCGCCCTGCACCTCGGCATCACCTGTTTGTTTAATAGTGACGCCTTCGGGCAGGTTTTTGACCATCGGCAGTGCATAGACAGCATCCAGAGCCGCGCCCAGAGCCGCATTACCCACGAGATCCGCCTCCACAGCCACACGGCGGGTGCGGTCATAGCGGTCAATACTGGTGGGCCCCTGCGCCAGCTCAATATCCGCCACGGTGGAGAGGGGCACGGATTTACCACTGCCTGTCATCACTTTCAGCGATTGCAACAGATTGAGACTGCCGCGCGCTGATTCGATCAACTGCACACGGATCGGAATCAGCCGGTCGCCCGCATTGAATTTGGCCAGATTCACCCCGACATCGCCAATGGTGGCCAGCCGGATCGTTTCGGAAATCGCATCGGTGGACACACCAAGCTCCGCCGCAATCTCCGATTTTGGCTTGATCTGCACTTCAGGCCGGTCCAGAGAGGCGGTGGACACAGGATTGGCCAGCAGCGGGATACGCTTCATCTCGCTTTGCAACTGGGCCGCAACTTTGGAAATCTGCGCCGTATCCGCACCCGCCACAATCAGCGACAATCCGCGCTGACCATTGGACTGCACGAACCAGAAGCGCATATCCGGAATGGTGTTGAGATCAGCGCCTATGTCGTTTTCAATATCCTTCTGTGATTTCAAACGCTTGGTCTTATGCACAAGATTGACGGTCAGCGTCGCCTTGCGGATTTCCTTGCCCCCATTGCCGAGCAGATAGCCGCCATTGGCAATGACGGTTGCCACCTCGGGACGCTGCAACAGGCGGCGTGAAATTTCATCCGTCACGCGCTGTGTATCCACAAGGCGGGAGCCGGGCGGCAATTCGATTGAAACCAGCAAACGGGCCTCGTCGCCCGGCGGAATAAACCCCTTGGGCAAGAAGTTTACAGAATAAATCGACAGGGCGAAAAGACCAAGTCCGACAACCAGCGTCAGCCAGCGATGGCGCACCGAAGTGCGCACCACCCGCGTATAGCTGCGCATGATCCAGCCATCCCGCTGCTCAACATGCTTGTGAACGCGCAGAAAATAAGCCGCCAGCATCGGCGTGATCAATCGTGCAACAGCCAGAGAGAACAGCACAGCCACGGCCACTGTGAGGCCGAATTGCTTGAAATATTGCCCGGCAATGCCACCCATAAAGCTCACAGGTGCAAAAACCGCGACAATCGTCATTGTAATGGCCATGACCGCCAGACCGATTTCATCGGCGGCCTCAATCGCCGCGCGATAAGGCGACTTGCCATTGCGCATGTGGCGCACAATATTCTCGATTTCAACAATCGCATCATCCACCAGAACACCGGTGGCCAATGTGATGGCGAGGAGACTGACAAGATTGAGCGAAAAGCCCATCAGGCTCATGGCCCAGAAGGTCGGCAATGCCGATAATGGCAGAGCCAGCGCCGAAATCACGGTTGCGCGCCAGTCCCGCAGAAACAGAAACACCACAATCACAGACAGGACAGCCCCTTCCAGAAGGCCTTCCATTGCCGATTCATAATTGCCAACGGTGTAATCCACCGAAGTATCAATCAGATTGATGCTGTAATCCGGGTTTTCGGCGCGTAATTCATCCACTTTGGCTTTGACGACCTTGGCCACTGCCGCATCACTCTCGCCTTTGGCGCGAAACACGCTGAAGGCCACAATCGGCTGACCATTGAGACGCTCAAACGTCCGTGGTTCTGCAGCAGTATCCGTGACAGTGCCGACATCTCCGAGCCGCACCTTGCGGTTGCCCGGCAAGGTCACCATCAGTTCGGCAAGATCCGACACTTTACGCGTGCCCGCCAGCGTACGGATGGCCTGTTCCTGCCCTGCAACCTCACTGCGCCCGCCCGCCACATCCACATTTGTGGCGCGTAATTGCTTGTTGATATCCGCAGCCGTCACAT
>DAIMHB010000138.1:0-5910 GCA_036723545.1 Beijerinckiaceae bacterium | reverse complement strand
GACGGCCTACGGCCTCCTCAGGATGACGGGGAGAAGGAACGCTCACAGTGTGTTTTCACCTCAAAACAGCATGCTCTAGTTCGAGATGCAAATTCTTTGTGCGTACCTCTTCGCCCTCCGGCAGAAGGACTATAATGAGGGGTGTCATCATTGCGAAGTTCAGTGAAGCAATCCAGAGGCTTGAACATGGGTTGGATTGCTTCTTCGGCTTCGCCTCATCGCAATGACGGTTTTTTCCTCACCTTGGCCCTCTTACCCGCCATAGTGGGAGCCCGTTGCGTTGAAATGCAATAGAGTTTAGCCCGTTCAGGCGGCAGCTTGACTCCGGGCAATGATGTCCCAGGCTTCCTCTGCAGATTCAACAAAATGAAACAGCGTCAGGTCCTCCGGCGCGATCATGCCTGCTGCAACCAGCGCATCAAAACCGACCACCGAAGTCCAATAGGTCTTATCAAACATAATGATGGGAATTTTCGGGGCTTTGCGGGTCTGCACCAGAGTCATGATTTCAAACAATTCGTCAAAGGTGCCAAAGCCGCCGGGAAAGGCCACCAGCGCTCTGGCGCGCATGGCCAGATGCATTTTGCGCATGGTAAAATAATGAAAGCGGAAGGTCAGCGCCGGCGTTGTATATATATTGGGGATCTGCTCATGCGGCAGGGTGATGTTGAGCCCGATGGAGGGCGCGCCCGCCTCTGCCGCGCCGCGATTGGCCGCCTCCATAATGCCGGGGCCGCCACCGGTGCAGATGACATTTTCACGCTGCCCATCGTTGGCGTGCTTGGCGCCGCCGCGCTCTGAGGCGATGCGGGCAAAGCGGCGTGCCTGCTCATACCATAATCTATGCTGCTGCGGCCCATCCTCACGGATGCGGGCCGAGCCAAACACCACGATTGTCGAGAGAATGCCCCATTGGCGTAGGGCTTCCTCGGTTTTTTCATATTCCAGCTGAAAGCGCAGCCCGCGCATGGAATCTCCGAGCAGAAAGTCCTGATCCAGCGCCGCCAGCCGGTAGGAGGGCGAATTAAGCTGGGCCTCAGGACGATCCTCACTCATGCGCGCAATGTTCCTCCGGTTTTTTTGGTGACATCCGCGACAATTTTTGCCGCCACCGCCTCCAACTCGACATCGGTCAGGGTTTTTTCGCGCGGTTGCAGGGTCAGGGCAATGGCGACCGATTTTTTGCCTTCCGCAATGCCGGGGCCGGCATAAACGTCAAACACCCGCCCGTCGGTGATGAGCGCGCGGTCTGCCGATTGCGCCACTTTCAGCACATCCGCAGCAGGAACTGAGCTGTCCACCACAAAGGCGAAGTCGCGCTCCAGCGGCATGAATTCGCTCAAAACCAGCTTGCCCTTGACCTTGGTGGGCTTGGCCTTCGGGGCTGGAATTTTATCCAGTATAATTTCAAACCCGACAAGCGGGCCGGAAATATCCAGTGCTTCTAATGTGCGGGGATGGAATTCGCCAAAATGGCCGATCACATTCGGGCCAAAATGCAGAATGCCGGAGCGGCCGGGATGATAAAAATCTGGCGCCCTGGCCGAAATCTGCAGGCCGCTCAGCACCACACCCAGGCTGGCGAGCAGAGCCAGCGCATCGGCCTTGGCGTCGAACAGGTCAACATGGCCCGCCGCGCCGCTCCAATGCCGCCCGGTGCCATTGGGGCGGGCAGTGCCGCGCCGCACCGCACTGGCGGCAATATACTGGTCTTTTTCGCCGTCGCCTTTAAAAATCTGTCCCACCTCGAACAGGGCAACATCGCCGGTGCCGCGGTCGGCATTGCGCTGCGCTGCGCTGAGCAGGCCGGGCAGCAGCGAGGGGCGCATGTCGGAGAGGTCGGCGGCAATCGGATTGGCCAAGGCCAATTCCGGCGCACCGCCGCCAAACAATGTGGCACGCTCTTTCGAGATGAACGACCATGTGACAGCCTCCACCAGCCCGCGCGCGGCCAGTGCCCGCTTGGCGCCGCGTGTGCGCTTTTGCAGCAGGGTCAAAACCGGCTTGGGCACGGCGGTGTCCAGCCGCAACAAGGGCACAGAGTCCACATGTTCCAGCCCGACAATGCGGATAATTTCTTCCACCAGATCGGCTTTGCCTTCCACATCCGGCCGCCAGCTGGGCACCTTCACCTGTGCGGTTGCGCCCTCCGGCGTGACTGTAAAGCCCAATTTACCCAATATTTCATTGGCTTGCCGCGCGCTCACATCCAGCCCTGTGAGGCGCTTGGTCTCGGCATAAGGGAAGGTGATGGTTTTGTCCGGCTTTGGCACATGGCCCGCCACCACCAATTCGGACGGCATGCCGCCACAGATGTCCAGCACCAACTGGGTCGCCATTTCAGCGCCGGGCACGCAGAAGGCAGGGTCAATGCCGCGCTCAAACCGATAGCGCGCATCGGAAATAATGCCAAGCGCGCGGCCCGTGCGGGCAATGTTGGTGGGGTCCCACAGCGCCGATTCAATCAGTACATCGGTGGTGTTCTCGTCGCAGCCCGAAGCCTCGCCGCCCATAATGCCGGCGATGCTTTCAACGCCTGCTTCATCGGCAATGACCACCATGCTCTCGTCCAGCGTATAGGTTTTGCCGTCCAGCGCGACAATCTGCTCGCCCGTGGCCGCCATACGCACATGCAAGGCACCTGAAACCTTATTGGCGTCAAACACATGCAGCGGGCGGCCCTGATCAAAGGTCATGAAATTGGTGATGTCCACCAGCGCGGAAATGGGGCGCAGGCCAATGGCGCGAAGGCGCGCCTGCATCCATTCCGGCGAGGGGCCGTTTTTGACGCCGCGCACAAGGCGAAGCGCAAAGGCAGGTGCCAGATGCGGCGCAACATCCAGCTTCACCGCCACAGGGCAGGGGTATTCACCCTTGACGGCCACAATTTTTTGGGTCTTTAACACGCCCAGGCCCGCCGCGGCGAGATCACGGGCAATGCCGTAAATGCTGGTGGCGTCGGGGCGGTTGGGTGTGAGGTTGATGTCAATCACCGGATCATTCAGGCCGAGATAATCGCCATAGGCCATGCCGATAGGCGCGTCTTCTGGCAGGTCGATAATGCCATCATGATCATTGGAGAGTTCAAGCTCGAAGGCCGAGCAGAGCATGCCGTTCGATTCCACGCCGCGAATAACGCCCTTGGCCAGCGTGATATTCTTGCCCGGGATGAAAGTGCCCGCTGGCGAAAACACGCTTTTCATGCCCGCGCGGGCATTGGGCGCGCCGCAGACCACCTGCACCGGCGTGCCGGAGCCGTCATCCACCATGCAGACGCGGAGTTTGTCGGCATTGGGGTGTTTTTCGGCAGATACGACATAAGCGATGGAAAATCCGCGCACCTTGGCGGCGGGGTCTTCCACACCCTCTACCTCCAGACCGATTTTGGTCAGGGTGCTGGTGATGTCCTGCAAAGAGGCGGAGGTGTCGAGATGGGCTTTCAGCCAGGAGAGTGTGAGTTTCATTCTATTACCATTCAGTCGCGTAATCGACGCGGAGCTTGTTAATTTCTATAATGTTCATTTTTTCAATATAGTCTGTGATGCAGAATTCTTCACATTCTGATTTTGTTTTTGTGCTGAGTGAGGCGCTGCTATATGCGCCTTTATGCCAGCTTTTGCTGGTTTTAAATGTATCAGGTGCCCGCGCGACCATCAGATCATGTGGCATCAGATACCAAGGTGATTTTGACTTTTCGTTTCCAGGAAAAGCGACCCAAATGTCTCTGCCAAAATATTTTTTGTCTACCGTCCAGCGTGATTTCAGTTGAATTTTGAACAACAGATTGTCACGTTCACGATAAATTATTAAGTCGATGCCCTCGTCAAATTCAGGAATAAAAGACACGAATCCGGCAGGCAATATATGTTGCAGAAACAGATGTCTGTTCAGAACTTCCTGCGCTTGTGTCGATAGTTTAACTTTTTTTGACATGAGATTCATCAAATGAGTTGTTCAAGCTGTTTTGCCCCCGGTGCTTTCGCCCCGCGTAATATACTGGCAATGCTGATGTCTTCATCAATTTCCGGCCAATGAATGCCCATGGGCATGAATTCAACGTGCTGGCGGGCAGGCAAGGGGGCATTCAGCAGGCGCGGATACCACCACAGCGGCGTTTCCAGCTTGCGGCCATCGGCGAGGGTGACATGCAGGCTTTTATCGTCACAATGGGCGTCTACAGGGCGGCTGTCTTCTATTTCAATGTGCAAAAGTGTCATTTCGTATTTTTCTTTTGCCCGGTTTCAGGCTTTTCTGGGCCAATCAGCATATTTACGGTGAGTGATAATCTATCTGCTTCATTTAAGGCTCGAATATTCGCAACAGTTTCTCGCGCCTCTGAAATAAAATCATTCACCTCTGTGCTTAAATAAGGAAATGTAAGCGGAATATAATCCGCTTCAATGCGCTTTTGCCGTAAATTATCGAGGCTTGTTTGCACGGTTTTTGTTGCATCCGAATTTTGAAATAGATCGCGTTTCCATATATGCTCATGTTTTACGCTTCTATAAACACGCACATATAGCCGAGAAAGCCTTACATCTAACGGTGATTTTTTTAATGGTATCATCTGATCCGCAAGCATTTCACACAAGGCGTGGAATGCTGCATAATAAGCCGTTGATGTGGCACGGCGCAAATCAGCCTCATTTGCATTCACTTTTACAGATAATTCTGCAGCTAAGGCGAGCAGCGAGTCAATCAATGGTTCGCGCTCCGTTTGGCAACAGAACCCTCTGGATAGTTTAAAATTTGCTCGGTTGGCTTATTATCGGATCTCGGTCGGCGTGTCGTCAGATAAGGAAAGCGCATCTCTCCTTTAGCTTCCAGCCTGTTGCGCAAAAGCAAATGGGCATAGATAAATTTTTTGCCTATGTCTGAAGGTGCCGTTTCATCGAGGTTTGCATCAAAAAACAATGCGGGATCATCAGCATGATCCAGCTTTTCTTCAACGTGAACACTTTCTACAAATTGACCAAGCTCTTTTTTTAAAAGCTTGAGCGCGAGCGTTTCATATGTTGCTAAGGTTTTGGTCATGGACATAGCTCCATATACATAATTTTAGCGAATATATCACGCGCTCAATCCCCCCGCTAGACTGGGCAAATCCAGCGGCCTGAAGCCATAATGCGACAGCCAGCGCACATCCGCCTCGAAGAAGGGGCGCAGGTCCGGCATTCCATATTTGAGCATGGCAATGCGGTCGATGCCCATGCCCCAGGCAAAGCCCTGATATTCGTCAGGGTCGAGGCCGCAGTTGCGGATGACATTGGGATGCACCATGCCGCAGCCCAAGATCTCCAGCCAGTCGCTGCCCTCGCCAAAGCGGATTTCGCCCCCCTTGCGTGAGCACTGAATGTCCACTTCCATCGAGGGTTCGGTGAAGGGGAAGAAGCTGGGGCGGAATTGCATGGTGACGCTCGGCACCTCAAAAAACGCCTTGCAGAATTCTTCCAAAATCCATTTGAGCTGGCCCATATGGGCGCCCTTCTCGATCACCAGCCCCTCGACCTGATGAAACATCGGCGTATGGGTCTGGTCAGAGTCGCAGCGATAGGTGCGCCCCGGGCAGATCACGCGGATGGGCGGCTTGTTGGCCAGCATCGTGCGCACCTGCACCGGAGACGTGTGGGTGCGCAGCAGCTTGCGTGTACCATCCGCCGCCGGATTGAAGAAGAATGTATCGTGCATTTCGCGCGCCGGGTGGCCGGGCGGAAAATTCAGCTTGGTGAAATTATAATCATCGGTTTCGACATCCGGCCCTTCCGCAATGGCAAAGCCCATATCGGCGAAAATGGCTGTGAGTTCGTCCATCACCTGAGAGATGGGGTGAATGCGCCCTGTCTCCAGCCCGCTTTCACGAGGGTTCAGGCTGATGTCAACAGTCTCGCGGGCGAGGCGGGCGTTCAGGGC
>DAIMHB010000137.1:0-5942 GCA_036723545.1 Beijerinckiaceae bacterium | reverse complement strand
CACATCCCTGGCGGTGGCGCGGGCCAAGGCCCATAATATGGCTCTGGTGGCGGTGGCGCGCCGCGATTCAGCATTGGTGTTTCAGGGCGAAAATTTTATCGGGAGTGAACCATGAGTGATGCAGACAACAGGCTGGTGAAAATGGCCAATCAGATGGCCAGCTATTTCAAGGTTTTTCCTGAGGCGGATGCCGTGTCCGGCCTTGCCGACCATATTAATAAATTCTGGGACCCGCGGATGCGCCGCGAAATTCTGGCGCTGGCGGCGGCGGGCGGGGCCGGTTTTGAACCGCTGGTGACCAAAGCCATTCCGGCGGTGAAGCCGCCAAAGGCGGGATAGACTATGCTGTTTTATATGGACATTCTTTGTGAGTGTCCCTTTTTCCTCTTCTCCTGAGGCCCCCTCATCCTGAGGAGGCCGCAGGCCGTCTCGAAGGATGCGGTGAGAAGACTCAAGATGAGTGAAACATCGTCATTGCGAGGCGGCGAAGCCGACGAACGCAATTCATAGGCTTGAATGGATTGCTTCACTTACGTTCGCAATGACAATGGAGCGTGATTTTTCTTTGCCCCTCACTTTGAGCCCTCTCCCCCTCATCCTGAGCCTGTCGAAGGATGGGGGGAGAGGAAGTTATTTGCGTCTGAAGGCAACAGACTCTAGGCAACAGCCTTGATCGTATTGCCAACCTTGGTCACAATCTCGTCAATCTGGTTTTCGGAAATCACCAGTGGCGGGGTCAGGGCTATGGTGTCGCCGGTGGTGCGGATCATGATTCCTTCCTTATGGAAGGCATGATCCAGCGCGGCGAAAGCCCGCTTGCCGACAGCATCCGGAATGGAGGCCAGATCAATACCGGCCACCAGACCCAGCGTGCGGATGTCCAGCACATTGGGCAGGCCCTTCAGGCTGTGCAGGGCATCAGCCCAGACCGGTTCGAGCGCCAGCGACCGCTCGAACAGCTTTTCATCGCGGTAAATATTGAGCGAGGCCAGCGCGGCGGCGCAGGCCAGCGGATGCGCCGAATAGGTATAGCCGTGGAACAGTTCGATGACATGTTCCGGCCCTTTCATAAAGGCATCGTAAATGCCCTTGCGGGCAATCACGCCGCCCATAGGCACAGTGCCGGAGGTGACACCCTTGGCAAAACAGATGAAATCCGGAATGACGCCATAGCGCTCAGCGGCAAAGGCATAGCCAAGGCGGCCAAAACCGGAGATAACTTCGTCAAAAATCAGCAATATGCCATATTTGTCGCAAATCTGGCGCAGACGCTTGAGATAGCCCTTGGGCGGCGGCAATACGCCGGTGGAGCCGGCCATGGGCTCGACAATGACAGCGGCAATGGTCGAGGCATCATGCAGGCCGACGATGTTTTCCAGCTCATCGGCCAGATGCGCGCCCCATTCGGGCTCGCCTTTGGTGAAGGCCTGTTCGGTGCGGTTATAGGTATGGGGCAGATGGTCAACACCGGTGAGCAGCGAGCCGAAAAATTTGCGGTTGGGCACAATGCCGCCCACCGAAATGCCGCCAAAACCCACACCATGATAGCCGCGCACGCGGCCAATCAGACGGGTGCGTGAGCCATTGCCATTCACATTGTGATAGGCCAGCGCGATTTTGAGGGCAGTATCCACCGCTTCCGAGCCGGAATTGGTGAAAAATACATGGTCGAGATCGGCAGGGGCGAGGGCTGCAATGCGCGAGGCGGTTTCAAAGGCCTGCGGATGGCCAAACTGGAAAGAGGGGGCAAAATCGAGAGTTGCGGCCTCTTTCTGAATGGCACTGACGATTTCATCACGGGTATGGCCGGCATTGGAGCACCACAGACCGGCGGTGCCGTCCAGAATGGCGCGGTTGTCGGGCGTGTAATAGTGCATGTCCTTGGCGCGCGAAATCATCCGCGGGTTTTTCTTGAACGACCTGTTGGCGGTAAAGGGCAGCCAGAAGGCATCAAGATCATTGGGAACGGCGGCAGTTTTGGACATGAAGCACTCCGGTTATATTGACTGTGCGATCATAGCAGGAATGCAGCGCTAAGAAAGGTGCTTTAAGGGGGTCGTTCCAGTCAAAATTTTGATCAAAATGATGAATGCGGGATATCTTTAGTTTTTGTTGTCAGCGGTTGCAATTTAGAAATGGCAGTCAACGTTTCGGAGCCATATTTCCGCCCGAGCGTTTCATGAAATGTTGGTTCTACATCTTTAATGAAAGCTAGCATGCCCATAAGTGCGGGCAAATCGTTAAGATCGAGCTTGCCGACTTTAAAGTGATAAATTTGATTTTTAATTTTATTTTTCCACTCTAGTCCAATAGAGATTTTGCCAGATGGAGTAATAACCAATCCGGTTATAGTACGACGATATTTTCGGGATAAAAATTTTGTTTTTTCTTCATTAATGAATAAATCAACGAATTTATAATTTGTTATTATTTGCCTTATTTCTGACAGGGCATCTTTTAAACAATATGGGCTGTTTGATGATATAAAAATATCGTCAGCATAACGAGTATAAATCAACTCTCTCGTTTTGCACCATGTTGATATTAAATGGTCAAATTCAAACATCATTACATTCGTAAGAATTGGTGATATTGGCGCGCCTATGGTTAATTCATTGTTTCTGCAGGATATTTTACATATAAAATCAACATCTTCTTCGCTTAGATTTATTCCATACTTTTTAGAGGCAACTTTTATAAAATTTGTAATGTTGTTATATTTAAATGATGGAAAGAAATTTTTAAAATCCACGCGCAACGTAAAAAAAGTATTTACATGACGAAATGCGTTAATTTTTATACTTGATCCATTTTTATACGCAACAGCAGCATCGTGAATTGGCAATTTTTTCACAAAATAAGAAATAATCCACCTTTGAATGGCTTTTATTTCTTTGCTCGGTTGAGCAATGGTTCTAAATGATCCATTATGTTTCGGAATTTGATAAATTTTATAACGCTTCGATGCCGTCGTTGCTAACCAGCTAAGTTGCGCTTTCGACAATCCTGATTGAGTCTGGAGTGCTTCAAATAGCATGACTCATACCCCCAATTAATTCACTGAAATCACTAGAGGCTGAGGCATTTATTGCCGATATTTCAAGACGAATTCTAGTTGCTTCGGCTTTGAATCCATTTAAGGGTTCGAGAAGTTTAGCTTTTTCTTTATCAATTCTATAATGACCAAATTTTCCAACTTCAAATATATATTTTGAACCATATAATATAGATATTATTTTTTGAACTTTATCTTTGCTAAATTGCCCATTAAAGATGCTATGTAATAATGAAATTATATCTTCAAATGTTGCTAATTGCAGAAAGTCAAATAGTCCATATATCAAACACATTTGGTCGTATGCCGTTAGCGATGAAAATGTTTTAAGAGTTAATGGTTTCAGTCTGGATTTGAGAGTAATTTTTTGAATAGCTTCTATAACTGCTTCAAATTTTTTTGATTTATTTCGTAAATTATAATTAAGTTGAATGTATCCTCTAAATTTAGACTTATCGTTATAAATTTGTGCAGGACCAAGAGAAATGAAACTTTCTTTAGCGTGATATTTGAAATTAGAAGCAAGTATGACTTTTTCAGCTAGTTTTGTTTTCGAAAAATATCCAACTTCGGCGAATGATCCGGCTGCTTCGGGAAATATTACGATTGCATGAGCAAGTTCACCAATTAACTCTTCAAAATGAGCGATGTTGAACTTTTTAACAGAAGCAGACAATGCTACGTTCGGCATTGCATCCTCAGGTCGAAATGGTTCTATTTCTTTAAAATTTTTTGAGCAATAATCTAAAAATTGCTGGCGAATTGCCGTTGGTTTATTCCCACCGCAAACAAATATTATATTGCTTCTTTCCTTTAATGAGCATCCATTTCTAAGAAAATGAACCACACGCTGCCGGAGAACGTTATTTTCATTTTCCAGCAGCGGGTGTTTCAAAACTTCCTCTTACCCTGAGCGTCCGACTTCGAGACTCGAAGCGGTGTTGAGAAGCAGCGCCGATTCGAGGCTCGAAGTCGGCGCCCAATGACGTACAATCAAATACAGCCTGATTTACATCCGGCATAGAATGCCATCCAGTTATTAGGATACATCCAACTAAGAGGCATAAATAATATATTTTGATTTATTTAAAATGCAAGCCTTTTACTTGCCCTCAACCACCAGATCAAAATCAATATTGCCGCGGGTGGCGTGGCTATAGGGGCAGACCTTGTCATGGGTTTCCTGAACCAAGGCTGCCGCCTCAGCCTGTGTCAGGTTGGGCACCTTCACATGCATTTTCACGGCAATGCCGAAGCCGCCGCCCTCGCGCGGGCCAACAGAGGCCGAGCAGGTGGTGACGGTGCCAGACACGTCCGCCTTATGCTGGCTGGCGACAAATTCCAAAGCGCCGCCAAAGCAGGCGGCATAACCGGCGGCAAACAGATGTTCCGGCGTGGTGGTGTTGGGCAGGCCCGGGCCACCCATTTCCTTGCGCACCGAAAGGTTGACGCTGACCGAATGATCGGTGGTTTCCGAATGGCCGTTACGCCCGCCGGTGGATACGGCAACAGCGGTGACAAGCGGCTTGATGGTATGTGCAGGCATGGTTTTCTCCCTTGAGTGTAAGACATTCATTATTTAGGTCATATTCACCCCGTGGCAAGGGTCGCGCTTGACCTTGACACTGTGGAAGATTATCAGCCCGCTATGACATATTCTCCACGCCAGCTTTCTGGTCTCCATGCGCTCTCCCACCATTATGATGTGGTGCTGAGCGATATTTGGGGCGTTGTGCACAATGGCCTTGCCGCCTATGAGGAGGCCTGCGCCGCGTTAACGGCCTTCCGGCAGCAGGGCGGCACGGTGGTGCTCATCACCAATGCGCCGCGCCCCTGCGGGCCAGTCTCGCGGCAGCTGGCGCATTTGCAGGTGCCTTCTGCGGCCTATGATGCGATTGTCACCTCCGGCGATGTCGCCCTGTCCCTGATGGCGGCGCGCGGCACGCAGCCGTTGTTTCACATCGGGCCGGAGCGTGATCTCGCCCTTCTGGAGGAACTCAGCCGCCGCGTGCCGGTGATGCCGGAGCGTGTCGGGCTGGACAAGGCCGAATATGTGCTGTGCACCGGCCTGACCCATGATGACAAAGCCCCGGCGGATTTTGCCACCAGCCTCCTGCCAGCGCCCATCGAGGCGATGCTGGCCGCCATGAAGCTGCGCAACCTGCCAATGATCTGCGCCAATCCCGATATTATCGTGCATGTGGGGGATGAGCTTTATTATTGCGCCGGTGCCTTGGGCGAGCGCTACAAGGCGCTGGGCGGGCAGACCACCTATTCCGGCAAACCCTATGCGCCGATATATCATGAGGCTTTGCGCCTTGCCGCGCAAAAGCGCGGGCAGGACACGGATCTGGCACGGGTGCTGGCCATTGGCGATGCCATGCATACCGATGTGGCTGGTGCCAGTTTGCAGGGCATTGATGTGCTGATGGTGACGGGGGGCATTCACCGCGAGGCGATGCACGCGCCCGCCGGTGGGCTGGATGTGGCGCTGGCGGAGGCGTTTTTGCAGGGCGAAACGCACCAGCCGACCTTTATCATCGACGCTTTGCGCTGAGGGCTCAACCATAGACCTATTGCGTTGCCGCTTCAGGGCTGGAATGTTGGGACAAAGTGAGGTTCCATGAATTTTGTTCCTGAATTTAAAAGCTATTATTTCGAGGACCTGTCTGTCGGCATGTCTGAAAGCCTGATGAAAACGGTGATGTCGGATGATGTGGTGGGCTTTGCCACGCTCTCCGGCGATCATAATCCCATTCATCTCTCCGATCATTTTGCCAAAAAAACCCGCTTTGGCGAGCGTATCGCGCATGGGCTTTACACGGCCAGCCTGATTTCGGCGGTGCTGGGCATGCGCCTGCCGGGACCGGGGGCGGTCTATCTGTCG
>DAIMHB010000136.1:0-5979 GCA_036723545.1 Beijerinckiaceae bacterium | reverse complement strand
GTGCTGGGGGCGGTTGCAGGTGCGTTGGCCTTTGCTTTTGCCGGCATGGCTGCATCCATGTGGGCGGCCTCGCCGGGCGGTGATCAGGTTGAGTCGCTGTTTGGCACCTTTTCGCTTGGTTGGAGCGGATATGGTGCTATTTTAATGATCGGGCTGGCACTGGCGCTGGTGACAGGGGTGATGTCCCGAATGATTGTGTTCCGTCATCTCAATGGTTTAAACTAGCATCTGGGGACAGAAGGTGGAACGGTTTGAGTCATCGCAGTCTTGACAGGCTCGTCTGGGCCTTTGTTCTTCTGGCCTGTGTGCTGTTTGGCGCAGGCTTTATCGGCTTTGTGCGCGCCGCCAGAAGTTTGGAGCGGCCGGATTACACCCGAATGGAGAATGCCGACGGTGTGGTTGTGCTGACCGGCGGGCAGGACAGGCTGGCCGAGGGTGTCGAGGTGCTGGCCAGCGGCCATGCCGGACGTCTGCTGATTTCCGGTGTCAATCCCAACACCTCCGCCTCCGATCTTGCGCATGATGTGCCAAAATTCAAAGCCTATATGGATTGCTGCATAGATCTTGGCTATGAGGCGCATAATACCGTTGGCAATGCCGAGGAAACGCAGGAATGGACCCGGCGCAACCGCTTTGAATCCCTGATTGTGGTGACCTCAACTTCGCATATGCTGCGGGCGCTGGCCGAGTTGCACCATGTGATGCCCGGCGTGCGGTTGGTTCCCCATGTTGTTCAGTCCGAAGATGCGCGCAGCGAGTCCTATCTGATGTCCGGCTATGATTTCCGGCTGTATTTTGTGGAATATGTGAAATTTTTAATGGTGAACCTGCGGTTTTTTCTTGTGCCGGCGCAGGCTTTATCGTCCAACGGTGTGAGCAAGGTGGCCGGTGCAACGCATTCTGCCGGTCGGGCAGATGTGGCGCAGGGCTTTGCCCTATGGGAGATGTCGGTGTCATGATTTTTCTTCGGTCTCTGGCCTTTCACATCGCATTTTACTTAAATCTGATTGTGCTGATGCTGCTGGGCCTGCCGCGCTTGCTGGGCGGGCGGGGCCCGGCGATGAGTCATGCGCGGCTCTGGGGGACAAGCTCGATCTGGCTGCTTGAGCATATTTGCAAGATCAGAGTTGAGTTTCGCGGTGTGCAGAATATTCCGCAAGGGGCCTGCATCATTGCCTCCAAACACCAGTCGGTGTTTGAGACCTTCGCTCTTCTGCTCTATTGCGCCGATTTTACCTATGCCGTGAAGAAAGAATTGCGCAAAATTCCACTGTTTGGCTGGTATATTGCCGCCACAGAGCAGATTGCGGTTGACCGCCAGAAGGGCGGGGCGATCATGCCGCAGCTTTTGCGCTCCGCCGGAGCCGCATTTGCACAGGGGCGCCAGCTGCTGATTTTCCCCGAAGGCACGCGCCGCCCCTCCGGTGCGCCCCCTGTCTATAAATATGGTGTCGCGCAGATTTATGCGGGCAGCCATGTCGCCTGTGTGCCTGTGGCGCTGAATGCCGGGCTGTTCTGGCCGCGCCGCTCCTTTCTGCTGCATCCGGGCACTCTGGTTGTCGAATTTCTGGACCCCATTGCCCCGGGAATGGAACGCCGGGCCTTTTTCGAACTGTTGCAGGAGCGCATTGAAACCGCCAGCAACCGCCTGATGGCCGAGGCCATCGCCGCCCATCCGGTGCTGGCACAACAGATGTCCAAAGCGGGATGACCTTGCCGCAGCGTAAATAATCTCCGGATTGTGATTGACCTTTGTTCTCTTTTGTTCTATTTATGTTCAAGACATAGAGAACAAAATCATGTGATCATGGAGAATGGCTGTGACATTATATCCCGCTGAATGTGGCAAATCCTCCGCAAGCAAGGTTATGTGCGGGCAGACTATGCCGCTGGCCTCTTTGTCGGGTGGGCGTTTGTCACAAAAATTTCAGGCCTGGCAGGGTGGGTCTGGCCAGCGTTATATCTGTTCGGTGTTTGCGCTGCACGACTCTGCGGCCATGGATATGGTGGCCGCCTATAGTGATGCTGTTGTGCTCATCGTGCGGCGTGATCTGGCAGGGGTGCCGACGCTTGTGGCCATTGGCGATACGGGAGCCTGGCCGGAATTATTCTGGCATGGCACGGACTTTGCCGCCATGCGGGCAGGCGGGGCGGATGAGGTTCATATTCATCTTATGGCTGAAACCGCTTCAGCGCGGCAGAGCGTCATGGACGATCTTCTGGCGCGGGCCCGGCATTAAACATCAGCTCTGCGGGGTGCACACCAGTTTATCCACCAGCCATTCCAGTGTTTTGTCCCTGATGTTCATTTTTGTGAGATGTTCGGCGGTTGCGCGCACATAATCGGGATTTGGCCCCGATTGGCCCTGCCCCTGCTGCACCAGTCTGAGCTGGTCATATGGGGGCAAGCGTCCGGCATATTGCGGGTTGCTTCTGTCGGCGACATAGGCCAGCCCTTTGATGCGCTGCCCATCGGCCAGATGCAGCATGAGCGTGGTTTCCCGATAGACCATGGTCACCTGCTCACGGGCGCGCAGGTAAGCAATGGTTGCAGCCTGTTGCTCCGGCGCGACCGCATAGGCAAGGCCACGGCACAGGCCACCGCGGTCAAGACCCAGAACCAGACCGGGGCGTTCGGGCGTGCCGCGATGGACATGGGAATAAATGCACAGCGAGCGATGATAGCCATAGACAGTGGCCGCCTGAGACTGGGTATAGGCAAAACCCGGATTCCAGATCAGGGATCCGTAAGCAAAAACCCATAATTGATCTTGCGATTCTGTCGTTTGCGGGTGAGACATTGCGTGGCCAGATGTTGAATGCAGATGTGGCGATCCGAAACTGTTTGACAGAGCCTATATGTCTGAACAAGTGTAAAATGGGCTCAGGACATGATTTTGCCAGATCAGCCTGTTTAGAGCATGACTAATAGGGCAGCGGCAGGACGAGAAATGTCACAGGCAGGACACTATGACGGGCGCAGGCGCGGGCTGATTGCGCTTCTCGTAATCATCGTGCTGCTGGCTGGCGGTTATTATGGCTTTCTCCGGTTTGCGCAGTCACATCTGGAGGGCCTGTTGGCCGCTGAAGCCCGGCATGGCCGCCACTGGAGCTGCGCCAGTCTTGATGTAAGCGGCCCGTTTCCGACATTTCTGTATCAGTGCGGTGATGCCCGACTTAACGGTGGGCCTGATGCGTCTTCGCCAGGTCTTGCGGCCAGTGTGAGGTCGGTCACAATGGGCTGGTCGCTTCTGGAGCCCTCACATGCGCGTTTTGAGGCTGCTGCGCCCCTGAGTGGAACATGGGCTGATCAGCCGTTCAAGGCGGATTGGCAGGGGTTATCTGCCACAATTGACGGCTATTCATCCCTGTCGGCCCGCGCA
The DNA here is from genome assembly GCA_036723545.1 of Beijerinckiaceae bacterium. Lineage (GTDB taxonomy): Bacteria > Pseudomonadota > Alphaproteobacteria > Rhizobiales > Beijerinckiaceae > JANXSV01. Next base: position 2,596 of record DAIMHB010000136.1, on the reverse strand, counting down.
CAGATACAGGCCGAGCAAATTGTTGCGCAAATGGGAGGGGCTGTTCCGGCGGTTTATTCAGCGGCGCATCTGCGTGTGGAGGCAGGGCCCGTGCTGGAAAGCCAGCAGCTTCAGGCCTGGCCCGTTTCTGTTCATGCCGATGGATTGGTCAGCCCGATCATCGCGCGCATATTGCGCAATGATACGCCTCTTGCCGTTGATTTTCGGGCCCATATGTCTCTTCCGCCTCGCTTTGACGGATCAGATATATCCGAAATCATGGAGCGGTGGCGTCAGGCCGGAGGTGTGATCCAGATTGAGGAGTTGCATCTGGTGGCCACCGATCTGAACATAATGGCCGCAGGCACTCTGGCCCTCGACGACCAGCACCGCCTGTCCGGTGCACTTGATCTCAATATCAATGGCGGGCAGGATCTGCTCAGTCACTATGGTTATATACCAAAGGGCGGGCTTGTCGGCTCGCTGCTGGGCGGCCTGCTCAAGGGCACCGGCAGGGGCATTGCCCTGCCGCTGCGCTTTTCTGATGGCCGCGTCTGGCTTGGCCCGCTCAAACTGCCGCTGCAGCTTGTCGCGCTCTATTAAACCGGCTTGGTGTCCTTGTCGCGGCGGCCAAAATCCGGCGCGGCGGTTTCCTGCCCCACCGCAATGATGGAGCGGCGGATCGCGCGTGTATGGGTGAACAATTCGTGCAAACCATCGCCATCGCCATAGCGGATCATGCGTTGCAGCGCGGTGAGGTCTTCGGTAAAGCGGCCCAGCATTTCCAGCACGGCCTCCTTATTGTTGAGGAAAACATCGCGCCACATGGTTGGGTCGGAGGCGGCAATGCGGGTAAAATCACGAAAGCCGCCCGCCGAAAATTTGATCACCTCGGATTGCGTCACCTCTTCGAGATGTGCTGCCGTGCCCACAATATTATAGGCGATGAGATGCGGGATATGGCTGGTGATGGCCAGCACCTGATCATGATGGGGCGGGGTCATGATTTCGACATTCGAGCCACAGGCGCGCCAGAAGGCGCTGGTTCGGTCAATCGCACTCTGATGAGTGCCGGTTGGCGGCGTCAGAATGCACCAGCTCCCCTGAAACAGGCTGGCAAAACCGGCGTCGGGGCCCGATTGCTCCGTGCCGGCCACCGGATGTGCAGGCACAAAATGCACATTTTCCGGCAGATGCGGGCTGATGGCCGCCACAACCGAGGATTTGACCGAGCCCACATCCGAAACAATCGCTCCCGCTTTCAGATGCGGGGCCATGGCGGCGGCCAGCGCGGCATTGGCCCCCACAGGCACGCAGAGCACAATGAAATCGGCGCCGTTGACCGCTTCCGCCAGTGTTGGGGCGACATGGTCCGCCAGCCCAAGTTCGGCCACACGTGCCTGCACCGCAGGGTTTTGGTCAAAGCAGATCAGCTCACCGGCAATATGGGCCTGACGGATCGCACGGGCCAGCGATGAGCCGATCAGCCCCAGCCCGATGAGGGCGACGCGGTCGAAAATCGGCCTGTCGCACGGTGTGAGAACAGGGTCAGCCATGCGATGAACTCGTGATGAACTGGGTGAGCACTTCGATCAGGCGCAGATTGGCCTCATCACTGCCGATGGTCATGCGCAGGGCATCGGGCAAACCATAGGATGAGACCGCACGCACGATCACGCCGTTCTGGCTCAGAAAGCGGTCTGCGTCCGCTGCGGTGCGCCCTTCCGTTTGTGGAAAATGCACCAGCAGAAAATTGCCGACACTGGGCGTCACGCTCAGGCCCAGAGCCTCTATGGCCTGTGTGAGGCGTGGCAGCCATAATTCATTATGGGCGAGAGCCGCGGCAATATGAGTCTGGTCTTCCAGCGCGGCCACACCGGCGGCCAGAGCCGCGCTGTTCATGTTGAACGGGCCACGGATGCGGTTGATGGCATCACAGACATGGTCAGGCGCATAGCACCAGCCGATACGCAGGGCTGCAAGCCCGTAAATTTTGGAAAAGGTGCGGGTCATCACCACATTCTCATGGGCGCTGACCAGTTCCATGCCGGCAGAATAATCATTCTTGCGCACATATTCGGCATAGGCTGCGTCCAGCACCAGCAGCACATGCGGCGGCAGGCCAGCGTGAAGCCGCTTCACCTCGTCAAATGAGATATAGGTGCCGGTGGGATTGTTGGGATTGGCCAGAAACACAATTTTGGTGCGCGGTGTCACTTTGGCCAGAATGGCATCAACATCAGCGGTTAAATCGGTTTCCGGCGCGACAACAGGCGTTCCGCCCGCCGCCATAATGGCAATTTTATAGACCAGAAAACCATGTGTGGTGAAAATACCCTCATCGCCCGGGCCCACATAAGCGCTGGTGAGCAGGGAGAGAATTTCGTCCGATCCGGCACCGCAGACAATGTGGCTGGCCTCCAGCCCGTAAAGAGCGGCGATGGTGGCGCGCAAACGTGTGGACGTCCCATCGGGATAAAGCTCCAGATGATCCGCAGCCGCATGATAGGCCGCAATGGCCGCCGGAGAGGCGCCCAGCGGCGTCTCGTTCGAGGAGAGTTTATAAATCTTGCCCTGAAAATGCGCGGCGCTTTTGCCCGGAACATAGGCTTCGATA
>DAIMHB010000135.1:0-6000 GCA_036723545.1 Beijerinckiaceae bacterium | reverse complement strand
ATGGCACCGAGGCGGCAGGGGTTATTGACGATGTGCCGCATGGCCGTCTGCTCAAGGATGGCAACCTGCTGGTGCCCTTCAATGATGAGGCGATCCAGCAGCGCCGCCGCCTGTCCTTGCCGGCGTGGTGACCGTTGCGCTGGCGCTTACATCTAAAGGAGAGCTTGCCGGTGATCCGGATGTTGTGTTTGCTGGCCTGCCAAGCCGCACAGCTAATGGCACAATGGCTGAAATTGTCGATGCCGCTATTTTTGCGACCTTTGACAATATGCCCAAGGCGCGGCGCCGGGATGCCGATATGGTTGTGGATGCCGTTGAAAAGGCCATCCGTTCGGCAGTGGGGCAGGCGTGGGGTAAAAAACCTGCGGTTCATGTGCTGGTTGTGGAGGTATAGGTTCAATGATTGGTCGTCTCAACCATGTTGCCCTTGCGGTTAAAGATATAGCGGCGGCCAGTGCCACCTATGCCGATGCGCTGGGGGCCAATGTCGGCGCGCCTTTTGCCCAGCCGGAGCATGGTGTGACGGTCGTGTTTATTGAGCTGCCCAACACCAAAATCGAATTGCTTGAGCCTTTGGGCGAGGGCTCTCCGATTGCCAGATTTCTCGAAAAAAATCCCGATGGCGGCATTCATCATATCTGTTATGAAGTTGCGGATATTTATGCGGCGCGGGATCATTTGCTGGCCAAAGGTGCGCGGATTCTTGGAGATGGAACCCCCAAAATCGGCGCACATGGCAAGCCCGTGCTGTTTTTGCATCCGAAGGATTTTAATGGCACGCTGGTGGAACTGGAACAGGTTTGAACCCTTCCGCTACCTGTGACGAAAAGGCATAAAATATGACGCTCTCAATGGGTATAGCCGTTTATTTCACCATGTGGTGGATTGTGCTGTTTGCGATTCTCCCCTTCGGCGTGCGCTCGCAGCGCGAGGAGGGTAGTTATTTTGAAGGGACAGATCCGGGTGCGCCCATTGCCCCCCGCATGAAGATTAAGGCCTTGTGGACAACGCTGGTCACGACGATTCTGTTTGCTCTGTTTTTATATTATATCAATTATTTAGCGTGAATTTATGCGGGAACGGCCATTGCTGGGGGTGGTTGTTTTATGCACATAGGCGATAAATTTCACATTTATCGGCATGGAATGGCGCATTTGACTTGACGCCACCGCCCGATGCGTTTACCCAGACGACATCCTTGGAAGAGAGCTTCCCATCATGGGAGCGCGTAGCTCAGCCGGTAGAGCATCTGACTTTTAATCAGAGGGTCTCGGGTTCGAATCCCGACGCGCTCACCAAGGATTTCAATCATTTGGTGCATTTGGCATTCGCTCTCATGCGTTGGTCAAGCGCTAATTCTCATTCATATGTGTGGCGCAGTGCGCCTTATGCCCGAGCTGGCCTTGCGCTATGGGCTTCACTGGCGGCAATCCTTGCGAGAAGCATGTCGACGCTTGCACTCCAAGAGCACAGCGCTATACCGTCTGGGCGGATATGATCTCCCCGCGCGAAGCGCTCGAGCCAGTCCTCGATGGCGAGCGCCAGTTCTTGTCCCGATAATCCGTCGAAATAATGGGCATGTGACCCGCAGATCTCACGAAACACGGGCAGATTCCGGGCGATTACTGGAATATGGTGGCGCGCGGCCTCGACAACAGGCAGACCGAAACCTTCGCCCTCCGAGGGCATCAGCAGGCAGTCGCTGCGTTGGTAGAGGGCTTGGAGCATAGCGTCATCCGCATTTTCGAACCAGAAAAGCCGCTGACCTAACATCGGGTGTTGCCGAATCTCGGCGACAATACGCGGGATGGTGCGTCGATGGGACTCATAGAGGGAATTCCATCCTTCCTGACCGATAAATACAAGATTGGCGACGACTCCCTTTCGCCAGAGCTCGTCAAACGCCGCGATTGTCTGAAGATGCCCCTTACGCGGTTCGATGGTGCCCACAAGAATAAAGGTTGGCGCTGCGTCGAGAGCCTTGGGGATCAACCCGCTCCTTGTTTCGGGTAAGTCTACCGCGCTCATATCGGCGCCGAGATGAACCCATCCGATTGCAGGCTGATGGCTCGGGCCGTTACTTTCGAGCCATAAGGCCACATCTTCGGAAACGGTACGCGAAATTCCAATAAGCTGGTCACTGAAGGCCGCCGCAGTGAGGAGCCAGTCTCTGTGCGTTTCGTCGGCACCCGGCGGAAAAAATTCCGGACGCAAGATCGGGAGAATATCATAGACAATTACATGAATCCCAACTCCCCGCGCTTTAAGACGTGCAAATAATCCGTCTCGCGCAGCGGCCGAGAAATTCCGAGGATGGAAATCCGACACAATCAGGATGTCGTCGGGCCGCGCTACGATTGGGTCGTCTTGCCCAAATTCGTCGCGCAATCCGAAAAGGTGGCGCGTATAGTTTCGAGCGTACCGATAGATCCAGCTGTTGCCGACCCGCTCAAGGCGCACCGGCTCGATGCGCGTACCGGGGGGATGTCGCCAGATCAGTTCATGAAGCTGCGCCCGGACGACACGTTGGATACCCGTGCCTAAGTCATGATGCGAGATTGCGGTCACATCGACAAAAATTTGCCGAACGCCGCCATGAACCTGGCTTGCTTCGGCGACCTCGATCGCCGAAGCAAGCCAGGCCGGATCAGATACAGCCTTGGGAAGTGCGGCAGCAATCGACGCCAACCGGTCAAGCCGCTTGAGGGGAGGAGCTGATGCCGCGAAAGCCTCGATCGCATCGCGATAGTGCTCGGCAACCAGATCAGGCGCACAACATTCAGCGATATAGGCGCGCGCCCGTTCGCCGAGGTTGTGGCGAAGCGTTTCGTCAGCACGAAGATTGCCAAGGGCAACCGCCAAATGATCGATGGAGACCCGATCAGGTACCATCAGGACGGCATCGTTTGGCAAATCGGCCATAGCGCCGTGGGCATTCACGATGGTGGCGACCCCGTGCCCCATACAATCTCGGACAGCGGCGGAAGTCTCGCCCCTTGATTGCCCGCGCAGTTGCACGGCTACATCCGCGATTGCAAGATAGGCCTGATAGGTGTCCCGATCGACAAAGCCGGTCACCCGGATTCTGTCTCCTGCCGCCGACATGTCGATATCTCGGCGCAGGTTTTCGCCGAATACATCCTGCGCCAATTCACCGACGAAAACTAAATGGCAGGTCTCGTCCTGCGCAAGCGAAGCGTTGAAGGCGGCGATGGTCAGGGAGGGGCTTTTCGTTCGCACCAACATCCCAAAGCTGCAGACGATGAAATCGCTTTCCTTAAAGCCGAGCCGCGCACGTATTGCGACGCGGTCGACCGGCGGAGGCAGTTTTCTGAGCGAGGGGATAACGGCCCATGGTTGTGAAAATTCCGGCCTGTAAAAAGTTCTCGCCAAAGCGCGCGAATGCTCGCTATGTACAATAACGCCTTCCGCAGCTTCGAGAATATCGAGATTGACCGGATATTTGAACGCGACGTTATTTACCGTTTCGAACAGCGCAAGTTCGATGAGGGCGCGAAATCCATGACTGTGATAGAGGCTCTTCCGCCAGACACCCGGCTGTCCGTGCTGTTCAGCATATTTCAGCGCATTGCCAATATAAAAATCATGAAGAACAACAACCCCAGGAATACGTTTCATCAGGGGAAACATGTAACAATGATAGTGTGAATTCCCTATATGGTAGAGAACTCTGTCGAAATAGGCTGCCTCTGCGCAGAATTCCGACACGCTGATGAGTGCGGACGCGCCTTCGGGCAGCGTGCCTTTTTCATTGGAATGACCTGACACAATGATGATTTCATAATGACGCGAGAGTGCTACGATCAGTTCTGCACTGTAGTCCGAAATGCCACTCCGTGTCGGGGGCATTGGCGAAAAATAGGCGAGAAGTGGACGATTCTTCTTTTGAATATTGCGCTTTCCGGCTGTCGCAATCGGACGCGCAGCTATTAATCGCCTATAGGCGGTTTCAACATCGGCTGGCAGGTACCTGATATTAATGTCAGTAAGGGGATCCTGCGCATCGCTGGTCAGTCTGGCCTTGAGGTTTTTCAACCTACGACGCAGATTCCGCCCAACATCCCGAACGATATGGAATGGACGCCGCCATTTTTTGGAACGCCTCTCAAATTTAGCAACGATTGCGCTATGGTGTCCTATAACATTCTCTACCTGACAGCGAAGCTCATTGATTTCCGCGAGCAGGGGGGTGGCATATGGACGGTCATGCTCAGGCTGATCATTCATGTGTTGGGCCAGAACAAACTCATCCAAAACACTTGGCCCTGGCCCAAATGACGCTTTGAGTTCAGGGTGCAATACACTTACGTAAAATCGGTTTAAGCCGTCAAAATAAACAAATTCATAGCCGAGCGCGAGAAGTGCGGGTTCCCATTCATAGTGATTCGGAATAGGGCTCTTTAGTTTTGTACTTTTAACAACAATAATCCATGGCCTCACTGGTGATGGTGCCCATCCTTCAATAACAGATGCCTCAACCCCCTTGACGTCAATTTTGAGCCAGTGAATGTCCCTGTCACCAAAGCGATCCAGCAATTCAGCGGTTTTTAAGCTTTTAACTTTTGCTGCTGAAAATTCGTAACCCAATTTGTCAACAGATTTATGATGTTCGAGAACAGTCGTGCTCAGTCCGGTTTTGGCACCAACAGCAACATCCAGCACGATTTCGTCCGGACGAGAAAGACGCAATTTTTCTGCCAAAACCGCGTTTGGCTCAACATGAACCCCTCGCCAGCCTTGTCTGTAAAATGCAAAACTTACGGAGTGTGTAATTGGTTCTTGCGCGCCTATGTCTATATAAAAACCATTCCGCACCGATTTCAGCGCACGATTCAATATGACGTCTTCAAAATTCTGCGCATATGATATGAACATCAAAAAACAATCCCGGATTTTATAATCTAAAAATAATTATATTCACTTTATCAATTCTAAAATTAAATAATGAATTTTGATATTCCTATTATAAGTACTTTCTGGCGTTGGGAAATCGGGTTTTTTTACTTTGTCTTGTGTTGGCTTTATGGGCAATTTTATCGAGATGTTTTTGGCTTCAGACTGATAGATTGATGCCTTTTTATAGATATAGACATAAAAAATTATTCATGCGGTCATTGTTCAGCTTTTGTCAAGTGCCATGCGGATCATAGGAATAAGCGTTCATATTCAACATTTTAGCTGGTGCCGCATGACGTGCGATCTCCTTGCCCTATGCCATAGGTGAGACGTTTGCGTGTCTCTTGCGGAACGCGGCTCAAAGCCTTGCTCAATCCTTCGAGGGTTGCCAGTGCACTGCAACCCTTCATTTCAGCAATCAGCATTGCGCCGACGCCGGGCGCGGCAAAGCTGACCAACCGTTACCGCATTATAGTTAGACACCGTGTATGGCACGCCAAGTTTTGTTGACAAAAAAATTCATAAATCAAGTGAAAGATAATTCAAGCTCCCTTTCTCAGGGAAAATGCTATGACTGGAAGTCTGAGGCGTGACAAGTAATAGCTTTTTCACTCTGTGTTGAAACGCTCGTCTTATGAATTGATCTTGCTGAATCGATTGCACCTTTGTCGGTCATAGGTGCGCCTTTGACGATTATTTTGAGGGTGACCGCTGCACTTTCTGTGGCACCACTCTCATCAGCTTGCTTTTGCTCAACCCTGCAGAAAATTATGCCCGTTCCAGCGCGATGGCAATGCCCTGACCCACGCCGATGCACATGGTCGAGAGTGCGCGGCGTCCGCCCTTGAGCTTCAGTTCCAGCGCTGCCGTGCCGGTGATGCGCGCGCCGGACATGCCCAGCGGATGCCCCAGCGCAATCGCGCCGCCATTCGGATTGACGCGGGCGTCATCATCGGCAATGCCAAGGTCACGCAGGGTGGCGAGGCCCTGACTGGCGAAAGCCTCATTGAGTTCGATCACATCAAAATCATTCTGCTTCAGGCCCAGTCGCGCCATCAGTTTCTTTGAGGCGGGGGCGGGGCC
>DAIMHB010000134.1:0-6010 GCA_036723545.1 Beijerinckiaceae bacterium | reverse complement strand
GACAAGATGTATATGTTTCAATATCTGAACTTCTATAAAAACCTTGGCATGGCCGGTGGCTTCCTGGCGCTGGCGGCCAGCGGTGCAGGCGGCTGGTCGGCTGACCGCGCCTGAGCCTTCAATATGAAAACAAGCCCCGGTTCGCCGGGGCTTTTTTTGTGGATTGATCTTGCTTTAGCCATTCCTGCCCGCATATTGAACCGGAATAGGGATCGAATCAGAATAGGGCCGGAGACATGCGGGGCTTTTTAAATGCGGTGCGGGATATATGGCGGCTGACCATTCCTTATTTCACCAGCCGGCATGCGGGTGAAATCTCAGTGCCGCTGCTGGGCACTCTGCGTCTGCGCGAAAGCTGGATTGCCCTCGCGCTGTTGTTGATCACCATTGGCTTTGAGGTTTCCATTTCTTTCGTGCGCAAGGCCCTCAATGTCTGGAACAATGATTTTTTCACAGCCTTGCAGGATAAGGATTATGGCAGCTTCAATGCTTTGATGCTGAATTTCTCCTCATGGGACGTGGCCACGCATACATTCACCATGCTGGCCTTTCTTTATATTGTCACGGCTGTGTACAACACCTATTTCAACCAGATGCTGCAAATCCGCTGGCGCAAATCCATGACGGATTATTATGTGCAGCGCTGGCTGGAACCGGCCATGCATTATCGGATGCGCCTGAGCGCCGACCCTGCGGACAACCCTGACCAGCGTATTGCTGAAGATGTGCATGAGTTTGTGGGCACCACCATGGTGCTGAGTGTGAATTTTCTGGGCACGCTTGTGCGCCTTGTGCTGTTTCTGGGGGTGCTCTGGGGGCTTTCGGAGTCCTTTCCGCTGACCTCGCTGGGGCTGGGCTTCAATGTTCCCGGCTGGCTGATCTGGGTGGCGCTGGCCTATTCGGCGATCGGCACATTCATGACCCATTATATCGGTAAACTGCTGATTCAGCTGAATTATCTTCAGCAGAAATATGAGGCGGACTTTCGCTTTTCCATGGCGCGCATCCGTGAAAATTCCGAGCAGATCGCTTTGCTGCGCGGCGAGGAGGTGGAAAAAATCAGCCTGATGGCGCGCTATGCCTTTGTGCTGCTCAATGCCACCGCGCGCATCAAGCGGCAGAAGTCCCTGACATGGTTCACCGCCTTTTTCGCGCAGATTTCCGAAATTTTCCCGATTCTCTTGCTGGCACCGGCCTATTTCAATGGGGCGATGAAGCTCGGTGCCCTGACCCAGACGCTGGGGGCGTTCAGCTCGGTGCAGGAGGGGATGACCTGGTTCATCGACACCTATTCCAGTCTGGCGCAATATCGTGCGGTGGTCACCCGTCTGACCGGTTTTGAGGCCTCGATCCGCGCCGCAGAGGCGGCACAGGCTTCAGGTGCAACACATATTGATGAGGGCGCGCATTTCGCGGTGGATCATCTGGCTGTCAGCCGTCCAGACGGGCGGCTGCTTGTTCAAGCTGATCATTTTGCCATTGAGCCGGGCGCGCGTGTGCTGATTTCCGGCCCGTCGGGTTCAGGAAAAACCTCCCTGTTCCGGGCATTTGCCGGAATCTGGCCCTTTGGTGCGGGGCAGATTTCCCTGCCCAAAACCGCCAGAGTGCTGGTTTTGCCGCAGCGCACCTATCTGCCCAGCGGCACTCTGCGTGAAGCCGTAACCTATCCTCTGCCGCCCTCGACCTATCCGGCCGCCACCGTCGAGGCTGTGCTGCAGGATGTCGGGCTTGGGGCCTTTTTGCCAAAGCTGGATCAGGTTGATCTGTGGCAGACTGTGCTCTCGGGCGGCGAGCAGCAGCGTGTCGGCATTGCGCGTGCCCTGCTGATGCAGCCGGATATTCTGTTTTTGGATGAAGCCACTTCGGCGCTGGATGAAGAATCGGCGTCGCATCTGGCCGCGTTGCTTGCCGAGCGTCTGCCCGCTTGCGCGATTGTTGCCGTGGCGCATCAGACTTTGCCGCATCAGACGATCACGCGGCGGGCCTATATGCAAAAACAGCCGGATGGCACCTTCAGGCTGGTGTGAGTTTGAAATGGCAGGGACAGATAGAGCGTCCCTGCCCATCAGAGACGCGCATCAGAGCGAGCGTTGCAGAACCATGCTGGCCTGTGGCAGTTTCAGGGTCATTTCTGAGCCGGACGTGTTCCATTTTGGCGAGGCGTGCAGAATGCTGACAAAGTTGTGCTCAATCTCCATTCTGGTTTTGTCACACACCTTGCCGGTCAAGGCCACTGGCCCGACAGCCAGACGCTGACCCCTGACCGGATAAATGGTGGCCGACCATGTGTTGCAGCCGGCATTGCCTGTGCCGCGGAACGCATCATCAACAATAAAGGTGACGATAATATCATTGGGCACGGGTTTGCCATTGATGCTTTTCAGCTCATAGCTGGATTTGGTTGGGAATTTCTTTTCTATGCCCGGCAGGTCGGGACTGACAGGATTTTCCTGTGTGGCGGCGTCGGCCTTGGCCGGTGGTGTGTCGGTTTGTTCTGCGGCAAAGGCGGCGCTGGTGAGACACAACAACAGCCCGGATGCGCAAATCAGACCGGCTTTAAGAGGATTGATCATGGCAATGTCCTTATTGATCCTGATTCGATTTGAAATCTCACCATGTGATAGTTGCACAATCGGACTTTCGCAAGGCAGCGCCCGCACAGTCGCACAGCTTGTGGGCCTCAGCCTCAGGCGCGGGGTAATTTGGCCGACAGACGTTCAAACAAAGGATTTTTGTCGGTGAAAATATAATCCAGCGCGGCGGAGGTGACGCGCTTTGCCCCTTGCCCCACCAGCCAGTCCGCAATATCGGGCACATGATCCTTGAGGCAATGCAGGGTGAGGGTCTGATCCTGCATCTGGCTGAAGGTGAGGGCCGCGCCAAAGCCTGCGCCGAGGCTGGTGATCAGTCCGGGTTTGGGCGCGTCGAACATGGCCCTGATCTCACGGGTGGTGCGGGCGTCCTCTTCGGCGGCGATCCGCCCCAGAATGGAGCGCACAGCCCTGATCTGCGTCGCAGACCATGCGGATTTGAGCGAGGCGACCAGATTGGCCTCGGAACGCAGCATGATGCCATCGTCGAGAATTTTCAACGCATTGGCGGCCAGTGTCGCGCCTGTGGTGGTGATATCGACGATCAGTTCGGCACTGCCGGAGGCCGGTGCGCCTTCGGTTGCGCCAAGACTTTCGACAATCCGGTAATCACTGACACCATTGGCGGCAAAATAGGCGCGTGTCAGGTTGATATATTTTGTGGCCACCCGCATGGGGCGCCCATGCTTTGCGCGGAAACTGGCGGCAACATCTTCCAGATCAGCCATAGTGCGCACGTCGATCCAGGCTTGCGGTACGGCCACAACCACATTGGCAAATCCAAAACCGAGAGGGGTGAGCAGCTCGACCAGAGAATCGGCATGGGGCAGGGATTCGCGGATCAGGTCTTCGCCGGTAATGCCCATGTGTACAGTGCCGGCGGCCAGCTGCGAGACAATTTCCGAGGCGGACAGAAAGGCCACCTCGACATTTTCAACGCCTTTCAGGGTGCCGCGATAATCGCGCACACCCCGCCCCTGCGCAACGGTAAGGCCTGCCCGGCTGAAAAAAGCCGAGGCATTTTCCTGCAACCGCCCCTTGGAGGGCACAGCCAGAACGAGAGGGGAATTCATGTCGGTCATTCTGCTGCTCCTGCCAGACGGGCAACCCAGATGGCCGCACCCACCGCTGGAATATTCTGTGCTGCGCCCAGCGTGCCCAGCAGGCGGTCATAACGTCCGCCCCCAAGACAGGGCCGCGCTGAGGCCGCGCGCCGCGCTTCAAAGATAAAACCGGTATAATAATCGAGATTGCGCACAAAAGAGGCTGAAAAGGCGATGGTTTCAAGGTCAATGCCATGCGCGGCCATAAAGCCGTTGCGCATGTCGAAGGCGTCAAGCTCCGCGCTTAAATCCAGCTTGTGCCGCGCGGCAAAGGCGCGCATCAACAGGCTGGCCTGATCCGGATGGCCGGACAGCCCCAGAAATTCCTGCAATATGGCCTGCTTGGCACCGGGCATTTGTGTATGCGACTTCAGGGCGCTCTGCTGCAAAAACCGGTCGGCGATTTCCCCCACCGAACGCCCGCCCACGGCTGAAATTCCGGCAATGGAGAGAAGATCCTCAACCAATGCCCGCGCGCCCTTGCGATCGACCCCTTCCAGCGCGGCCAGCACACCGGAATGATCCTGCGCGCTGTTGCGGGCGGGCAGGCTGAACATATCTGCGAAATTTTGTCCGGTTGCGAGCCCGCGTTTGATCCGGCGCAGCCAGAAGGGGGGCAGATCCAGCGCGTGCAACACCTGCGCCAGCACAGCCATATCGCCGATGCGGATGGTCAGCGGCACATGGGCGGCAGCCTGCAAGGTCAGGGCAAAAATTTCGGCATCCGCCGCTTCCAGATCCGTGCGGCCAAAACTCTCAAGGCCGGACTGGATGAATTCGCCCTTGCCCTCGCTGCGCATTCTGAACACGGGGCCGCAATAGGCGAAGGCGGCCTGCGCGCCAGCCTGTGCTCCGGCCAGATAGTCACGGCACACCGGAATGGTATATTCGGGCCGCAGGCAGAGTTCCTCACCGCCCGCATCCGCCGTAAAATAGAGCCGCCCGCGAATATCCTCGCCGGATTGATCCAGAAAAATTGAAGCCGGTTGTAAAATGGCCGGTTCGGCCCGCTGATAGCCCGAATCAAGAAACCGGGCGAGAAGGCTCTCTCCCGAAAACAGGCTCACATCCGGCTCTGATTGCATGTCGGCCCTAACTTTCTTTTGCAGCGGTTTTGGTCTGTTGCGCCTGTTTCTAGCAAGCCTGCGTCCGAATTGCGAACAATTTTAGCAATAAGGGTAAACCGGCTGGTAAGGTCTTGTTCCCGTGCTGAAAATCAAGATGTTGCTAGGAATTTGCCACATTTCGTTTACATAAACAGTGAAATGAAAAATTTGTCTGTTTATCGAAAGTTTTCAAGTGACACAGGTCTCCTCATCCGCCCAAAGCAGCCCCTCAAATTCTGAGCCTGCAAAACCTAAGGCGGTGTTCACGCAAGGCTCGACCATGCGTCATGTCGTGGTGATGACCCTCACCGGAGCCATAGGCCTGATGGCCATTTTTCTGGTTGATCTTCTCTCTCTCATCTATGTTTCGCATCTGGGCGACACATTTCTGACAGCGGCGGTCGGATATGCCAGCACGGTGATGTTTTTTGCCATGTCGATCAATATTGGCATGGTGATTGCCACGACGGCTGTGGTGGCGCGGGCTCTGGGCGCCGGAGACAGGGAAGGGGCGCGGCGGCTTGGCGCGTCAAGCCTCACCCATACATTGGTGATCTCAGCCGCTGTTACGCTGCTTTTGCTCGTGTTCAGGGACAATGCGTTGAATGCGCTGGGCGCGCGCGGGCAGGCGTTCATGGTGGCGTCCAATTTTCTGGCGATTACTTTGCCGGCCAATCTGCTGATGGCGCTGGGCATGGGGTTTTCCGGCATTTTGCGGGCGGCGGGTGACGCGCGGCGGGCGATGAATGTGACGTTGTTTGGCGGGGTAGTGACCGCCTTCACCGACCCCTTGTTTATTTTCGGGTTTGGGTTTGGCGTTTATGGCGCGGCGATTGCCATTGTGATTTCGCGCTTTGTGTTTTTCGGCGTTGGTTTTCATGGGGCTGTGCGGGTGCATAAGCTGGTGGCTGTGCCCGATTCCACCGCAGTCTGGCTGGATATGCGCCATGTGGCCCTGATTGCGGGGCCAGCCATCCTGACCAATCTGGCCACGCCTTTCGGAAATTCCTATGCCATGCGGGTGTTTTCAGAATTTGGCGAGGGGGCGATTGCAGCTTTTGCGGTGATTGACCGGATCACGCCGGTGGCTTTCGGGGTTATTTTTGCTTTGACCGGCTCGCTCGGGCCGGTGATCAGTCAAAATCTGGGTGCGCGGCTGATGTCGCGGGTGCGCCAGACCTTGAATGATGAGTTCACCTTCACGCTGGCC
>DAIMHB010000133.1:0-6012 GCA_036723545.1 Beijerinckiaceae bacterium | reverse complement strand
ATTCAAAGCCGCGCGCACAGCGGGCATAGCGGCCACGACAGAGGCCGCCTCGCCCACATCCCGCCCGCGCAAGGCCGCCTCATCAAAATCCGTCAGAGCCAGCCCCCGCGCGGCGGCCACCGCCGCGGCCTCGTCATCCAAAGGCTTGTCCGCCTCCATCAGGGCGCGGGCCGTGGCGCGATAGAGCAGGCCCGTATCGAGGTGCGAGAGCTGGTAATGCGCGGCAAGGCGGCGCGCCAGAGTGCCCTTGCCGGAGGCCGCCGGCCCGTCAATAGCAATGATCATCGAAATAGCCTCAACTGAATTCTGCCCCGAGACGGGTCATCAGTGGTTTGAAGCTGGGAAAAGATGTGGCGATCATGGTTTCATCATCCACACGCATCGGTTGATCCGAAGCCAGCCCCATCACCAGAAAACTCATGGCAATGCGATGGTCGAGATGGGTTTCAACCAAACCGCCACCCGGCACATGGCCCTTGCCGGTGACAATCAGATCATCGCCCTCAATGGCGCAAGTGACACCTGCCGCCCGCAGACCCGCCGCCACTGCCGCCAGACGATCTGATTCCTTCACACGCAATTCCTGCAGGCCGCGCATCCGCGTCTCGCCCATGGCAAAAGAGGCCGCCACCGCCAGCACCGGATATTCATCAATCATGCTGGGTGCGCGGCTGGCCGGAACATCGACACCGCGCAAATTCGAGGCGCGCACACGCAGATCCGCCACATCCTCGCCGCCCTCCAGACGCGGATTCTGAATGTCAATATCGGCGCCCATGTCCAGCAATGTCGTCAGCAGACCGGTGCGCAGCGGGTTCATCATCACCCCTTCAATGGTGACCTCCGAGCCCGGCACCAGCAAGGCCGCCACCAGCGGAAACGCCGCCGAGGAGGGATCAGCGGGCACAATCACCGGCTTGGGTGTAAGTTCTGGGCGGCCTTTCACTGTGATGCGGCGGCCATGTTCGCCCTCCGGCACCGAAGTGACATGAGCCCCGAAATAGGCCAGCATTTTTTCCGTATGGTCGCGCGAGGCTTCCTGCTCGATCACCACAGTGTCTCCGGGCGAATTGAGCCCGGCCAGCAGAATGGCGGATTTGATCTGGGCCGAAGCCACCGGCGTGCGATATTCAACCGGTGCGGGCTCCGATGTGCCGCGAATCACAATCGGACAGCGCCCGCCCTCCGCCTGTGCCACAATTTCCACGCCCATCAGCTGCAAGGGATCGAGAATGCGGCGCATGGGCCGCTTGCGCAGCGAGGCATCGCCATCGAAGGTCGCCGTTATGGCATGGCCACCCACCACACCCATCATCAGGCGCGAGCCGGTGCCCGCATTGCCGAAATCCAGCACATGGGCAGGCTCCAGCAGCGCGCCCAGCCCCATGCCCTGCACGTTCCAGCGCCCCTCGCCGAGCCGCGTCACCGTGGCACCCAGCGCTTTGCAGGCCTCGCCCGTGCGCAAAACATCATCGCCTTCCAGCAGGCCTGTGATTTCGGTGGTGCCGACACTCAGCAGGCCGAAAATCAGGGCGCGGTGCGAGATGCTCTTGTCCCCCGGCGGTTTGAGACGGCCTTTGAGCGGGCCGGAACGGCGCGAGGTCAGGGGCTGCGGATCAGAATGGGTCATAACAGGTCTCTCGTGCTTTTTACGCCTCCTAGCATGTGAAGGCGTTTGCTGTCACGCTTTGCATGATTTATCCTTCATTTCTATTTGACATGAAGCGCGCGCCCGACTAACGGGACGCAACACATTTTCTTACAACCCCGCTCACAGGACCTGACCTATGGCAAAACCCGATCTCGGCAACAAGCGCCAGTGCCAGAGCTGCAGCGCTAAATTTTTTGATCTCAACAAAGACCCGATTGTCTGCCCTAAATGCGGCAGCATCTTTCAGGTCTCCCTGACCCGCGCCGGTGCCCGCGCCGCCGCAACCGCGCAGGATGATGAAATCGAAGTGGATCCGGTGGCTGCCGCCATGGTGCCGCTGGAAGATGCCGATGCAGCCGACGCAGCCGCTGTGGTCATTCCCGATGATGACATCGAAATCGAGGATGATGGCGGCGAGGACGACACATTCCTTGAAGAAGAAGAAGAATGTGATGATGATGTTGCCGGCCTGATCGACGGCGACATTGAAACCGACGAAGAATCATAAGCGACACATAAAAAAGCAGGTGCCGGTGCGGATAAGTTCATTTTCGGACTTGCACCCTCCGGCACTTGCCGCTATACAGCGCTGACTTTGACACAAATGCTTCATTCATCTGCTCGTCAAAGGGTCAACGCCGCACCACCGGCGCTGAAAAAATAAAATGGGGTCATAGCTCAGTTGGTAGAGCGCTTCGATGGCATTGAAGAGGTCTGCGGTTCGATTCCGCATGGCTCCACCATTTTTCAAAATAAATTCAATAGCTTAGGTCTGTAACACCGAAAATGGTATTTCGGTGTTTCTGCCTGCGGCCGCACGCAGCACAGGGCTCCGCGCCAAACTATAAGGCACATTATCCACCGCGAATGCCCGAGAGGCGGGACAAGGCCACCAGCAGGTCGGTTTGAGTGACCAGACCCGCAATCTCCCGGTTGGCACCCGTGACGATGACGGCGCGGGTTTTGCCGTCGGTGAGGCAGGAAATCAGCTGCAATGCGGGCGTGGCCCCCGTCGCCAGCACGGGCTCAACCATGACATCGCCGATTTTATCGCCCGGACTTAACAGCTCCCGCAGGCCGACAATGCCGCAGAGCTGGTTTCGGGCATTAATAACAGGAAGGCTGCGGATATTATGCGCCAGCATCAAGGCGCGGGCCGCATCCAAAGGCTTGTTGCGGCTGATGGTGAAAATATCGCGGGACATGATATTGGCGCAGGTCAGGTCTTGATGCGAGCGCACCAGCGCATGCCGCTCAACCGAGCGCAGCAGCTGTTCAAGGTCGGTGCGCTCAATGTCATAGGCCTCGCCACTTTCGGCCAGCGCGGCATCCACATCCGTGCTGCTGAATCCGGTTCTGATTTCGGGGGGCGCATCCAGAGTATGATGCAGATTTTTCGGGGCCTGAACCGGCCTGTGCGGATAGGAATGGCAGGTGAATTTATGAAACAGCCAGCCCACAGCCACCAGCATCACCGAATTGGCACAGACCGGCATCAAGGCGAATGTGATATGGGCCGAGGGCGCGGCCATGCCCCCCAGAACGGGCAGAAGCGCCGCCGCGCCGCCGGGCGGGTGCAGACAGCGCATCAGGGACATGACAAGAATGGCACATCCGACAGCCATGCCTGCGGCAAAAACCGGCTCGGGAACATGATGCAGGATGAAAATGCCGATCAGCACAGACAGCGTATTGCCGCCAATGATCGACCAGGGCTGAGCCAGCGGACTGGCCGGAACCGCAAAGATCAGAACCGCCGAAGCCCCTATCGGCGCCACAAGCATCGGGCTCTGCCACATGAATGTGACCATGGCCAGCGAGAGGGCAGCGACACAGGCCAGACCAATGGCCGCCCCAAGGCCAGCCACAGGACCGTCCCGCAGGGTTGCGCCGGCAAGATTGGCCATCAGAGCCGACAGACCCTGCTGAATACGATCAAACCGCATGAGCCTGAAACCTCCACTCAGGGGCATCGCCCATCAGCCGGCCAGCCCGCTGATGCCTGAATAAACCCCCAAAACCGTGGTGACACAAATCACACCGCCAGAGATCAGCGCATATAAGCCCTTGAGCCGGTAGGGTTCTGGCAAGCGGCGCGCCAGAAGATAGAGAAAGCCCAGAACGATGGGCAGCAGCAGAGCATTCATCACCTGCACACCCACGCTCAAAGTTACCAGATTGACACCCGAAAGCACAATCAGCGCGCCTATGACAAGCGTGGCAGTGTAAATGCCATAAAACCATGGCGCATCCTTGGGCTCGTCTGCCAGACTGTGATTGACCCCCAGCACCTCTCCAAGTGTGCGGGCGGCGGTCAGTGTCACGACAATGGTGGCCACCATCGCCGCACCCGACATGCCCAGACCAAACAGCAGTTTGCCGCCAAAATTGCCCAGAAACGGCGTCAGCGCATCGCTGATCTGCTGCACGGTGTCGAGCGCCTGATCTCCATTTGTTTTGCCGATGGTCGCCGCGGTGGCAATCAACACCGCCGCCATGATCAGCTGGGTCAGAATGGCCCCAAAAACCGTATCCAGCCGCGCCGCGGGCAGATCCCGGGCCGAAAGCTGCTTCTCCACCAGAGAGGATTGCTGAAAAAACACCATCCAGGGCATAATAACCGCGCCAATATTGGCCGAAACCAGATAGAGATATTTGCTGTCTGTCACCGGCATGTTGAAGGCATTGACCGCAATTTCGCCAAAGCTGGGCTGTGCCAGCCAGGCCACGAGCAGAAACACCAGCTCAAAGGCACCAATGCCAATGGCAATACGCTCCACTGTCAGGTAGCTGTGAGTAAAGGCCATGATCAGCAATGCGGCCACAACCAGCACCATCGTCACCGGCGCGGGGATGCCCATCAGGGTGCCCACACCGGACAGGCCGGACAATTCGCTCAGCACAGCGCCTATGCAGGACAAAACCAGCGTTGCCACCGAAAACCATGCCCAGAATCTGCCAAAATGCTGCTGAATAAGCTGCGCATGGCCCTTGCCTGTCACCAACCCCAGACGCACGGTCAGTTCCTGCACAATATAAAGAATAGGCATCAGAATGAATTGCAGCGCCAGAAGTTTATAGCCCCATTGCGCCCCACTTTGCGCCGCCGTGATAATGCTGCCGGCATCCGTATCGGCCAGCATAACCACCAGCCCGGGGCCCATAACGAGCATAAAGCGCTGCCAGCCGTTCAGACGGGCCGTTTCAGGGGATGAGGTCATGGATTTGTCCTTGTTCATTTCAACACTGACCTGCCCTTAAGCCATGAATTCTTCAGCGCAAAATGATATTTTACGGATTAGAATTGTTATAATTTGATGCTGACCGTGTTTGTAATGCAAAATCTTGCGCTTGATGCGCATAAATTGAATGATTCAAATGTAACTTTTTTTGCGGCACCGGCACGCATCACAGCCCAGATGAACAGAACGGGGGCTCTCTCCGGTTCGATCAAGACCAGCAGACGTATCTCTGCCTCTGCGCGGGCCGATCACGCGCCTGTGTGCGCCTGAGAACGCGCTAAGCTACGGCATTTATCGGAACAATAGCGCACCTCGTCCCAGACCTTTTGCCATTTTTTGCGCCAGACAAAGGGTCTGGCGCAGGTGGCGCAGGTTTTCGTCGGCAGATCAGCCTTTTTAACCATTTTGGCCATGATTAGCCCTTCACCCGCAGGCTGGAGCGCCCGCCATCCACACCGATCACCTGACCGGTGATCCAGCCTGCTTTGTCCGACAGGAGAAAATCAGCCAGCGCGGCCGCATCTTCCGCCTCGCCCAGACGCGGGAGAGGATGCAATGCTGCAATGGCGGCGGCCATCGGCGCATTGCCGGTCAGCGCACTGGCCAGAGGCGTGCGGGTGAGCGAGGGGGCGATGGTATTGACCCGAATTTTAGGGGCAAGTTCGGCCGCAAGGGACAAAGCCAGCCCTTCCACCGCGCCCTTGGCCATAGCCACCGAAGCATGGGCGGCAAAGCCCTGCGCCACAGCCACAGTGGAGAATAAAACAATGGAGGAAGTCCCCTCCGCCGCTTTCAGCGGCACAAGCGCCGCCTGCACCGCTCTGGCCGCGCCCAGCGCATTGACCGTGAAATCCGCGATAAAATCAGCGTCGGTCAGGCGAGTCACCGGCTTGAGATTGATGGTGCCCACCGCATAGACGAGACCCGACAGAGGGCCCTGAGCGCACGCCTCCTGCGTGGCGCGGGCAAACAGGCTGTCATCCTGAACATCACCCTGACTGAAACTGGCGCCCAGTTCACGCGACAGGCTTTCAAGCCGCGCCCTGTCCCGCCCCACCAGATGCACATGATCGCCGCGCGCCCGCACATAACGCGCCGTGGCTGCGCCAATCCCGCTGC
>DAIMHB010000132.1:0-6020 GCA_036723545.1 Beijerinckiaceae bacterium | reverse complement strand
CGGGGAGAAGGAACGCTCACAGTGTGTTTCCACCTCAAAACAGCATGCTCTAAACGCCTGATTATGCGCCTGTTTTTGCATAAAAACCACGAATATATGGCTGATGAACAAACCGGCTGCCGCAACACACAGGCCCGCGGCCAGATCGGCAAAATAATGCGACCCCCAGAGCGGGGTCGCGCACATCAAGGCCAGATTGACCGCCACCGCGGCCAGCCTGAAATAGGGCAGCGGATAAAAAGCCCATATAAACAGAAGTGCCAGAACCGTGTGAAAACTCGGAAAGGTAATGATGCCATCCAGCTGGCTCACCGGCAAAACCGGCTCCGCACTCCGCAAATTCAGAATTTGCGCAACATTTTTGTTTTCAACCGTCAGTTCCAGCGCCGGATGATCCAGCGCCGCAACAATATGATAGTGGTGATAGGCCCCCAAAGCCGGCATCAAGGCCGCCAGCGCAACGGTCAGTAGCGCCGTTATATGCACGGCCAGCAACATTGTTTGAAGCCGCCGGTGCTGCCGGAATGCGGCCAGAACCAGAACCATACTCAAACCCTGCACCGGCAGTGAGTTATAAGCTGCGCCCAGAACCTGCGCCAGCCCGGGGTGATCATTCATCCATCGCAGGTAGGCTGGCCAGTCCAGCCCGAAAAATTGGTCAAATGCGGCGAGTTCCCCGTCTGCCAAAGGCCGTAAGCGCCCCCAGACCGTCGCCACATAGCTCAACAGTTCGATGGAATAGACAAAGGCCGCAATTATTGAAAGACTGTTGAAGATGACAATAATCAGCGGGTCTTTCCTGAGATAGAAATAAAACAGAAATATCGAAAAAAACAGTGTAAATTCAACAAGGTTTAACGGGATAAGATCATAGCGCACATGAATGTTGAGGCTCAGAATGCCGCCCCAGACCACTAAAAAAATGCAACCAATCAGCAGCCAGATTGTGACATTGAGCCGGTAATAAAGGCGCCATTGTGCAGAGGGGGCTTCTGGCTCCTGTGCATTCGTGATCTGGGCAACCATCATCCGTGCCTCCCGACACAACTGGAAGGGTTCAGTTCTTGACCATTTCAGGATTTTTGGCCGCAATATCCAGCAGATGCAGATTGTTGGCGATCACTATATTGCCCGGCTGCAATCTGGCCGCAGCCAGAAGTTTTTTGCGGGCAAGGGCCATATTGCCGCGCAAAAGATAAGAATATCCCTGATTGTTCAGAATTTCACTGGTTTCACCGGCCAGCTTTATGGCCGAAGCATAGGCACGGTCTGCAAGATCAAACCGGCCCAGATTGTCATAGGAGGCCGCAAGCCCGATCCAGTCACTGACAGTCTGCGGCGATTTTTCAACGGCATCCTGATAATATCGCTGTGCAAGGCCATAATGGCCCTGATCAAAATAGCGTTTGCCAAGCAGGGCAGGTGTGTCAGAGGGGTAATATTGCGGCTCGGAGGGCATATCTGCCGGACTGTTCGCAACCTGCGCCTCGGATGGTGCGGCGGCAGGCGTGACCGAGGCATCCATGCCGATGGCCTGACAACCGGTGAGGCTAAGAAGTATAAGTCCGCCTGCAACCCAACGCGGAGCCCGAAACAGCCGTGAACCTGCAAAACGGTCCGAACAGCTGTGTGAACAATCACCCATTTTCAATATCCCAAACAAAATCAAATATATGAATGCACAACGATAAAATAATTTATATTCAATGCTTTGAAATATGCCGCCTTATGCGGGTGGATTTAAGATCCTGACATTTCATAGTGTGATTAAACATCCAAACATCTGGTCTTTCAAATCAAATATGGCGTTATTTTGCAAAAACCGTCAGCAGCTTCAGAATCACCGGCAGCATGACAATCAGCATAATGACCGGAAAAATGAACAATGCCAGCGGCAGGATCATTTTCACGGACAGTTGGTTGGCGGCCTCCTCCGCGCGGATCAGCCGCCGTTCCCGCATTTCATCGCTGAACATCACCAGCGTTTCAGCCACATCGCCGCCCATTTCGATGGAATGGCGCAATACGGTGACCAGCGAGGCGGCTTCATCAAGGGCCAGCCGGTCGCTCAGGGCATTGAGCGCATCAATCGTGCTGCGGCCTGCCCGCATTTCGGCGCTGAACATCTCCAGATTGGCGGCCAGAGCCGGGCTTTTTTTGGTGAGCTGCGATTGAATGCGGCTAAAACCGGCATCAATGCTCAGCCCCGAGCTGACACAAACAACCAGCAGATCCAGCATGTCGGGGAAAAACTGGCGATATTCCAGCATATGCGCTTTCTGGCGGCGGGCGATATAAACAT
The DNA here is from genome assembly GCA_036723545.1 of Beijerinckiaceae bacterium. Classification (GTDB taxonomy): domain Bacteria; phylum Pseudomonadota; class Alphaproteobacteria; order Rhizobiales; family Beijerinckiaceae; genus JANXSV01. The sequence continues at coordinate 3,718 of DAIMHB010000132.1, read as the reverse complement.
CCGGCCCCAGCACGCCCAGCCCGACCGACATGATCAGGAGTGTCAGATCGTAAATCCGCGGTATATTCGGTATAAATATATGTGTGAAAACTGTGGTGAGGATGGGAAGGATGATCACGGCGGCAATGCGGGAAAAAATATAAAAGCGTATTGCATCTTTCCGGAAATAACCGGCGCGCAATAAGGTTTTGCGCAATTTGGCCCGAGAAACGCTGTCGACGCCAAAACGTTCCTCAGAAAAATTTTCTCTCACCAGTTCGGTCAGTGTTGAGGGCGATGAGTCGGGCTGCACCTCGGCTGTCGTGGGCGATGAAACCGAAATGCGCTTGTTTAGCTGCATATGAGACAGATAAAACTGGGCCAGCAGAAAAAATACAGCAGCACCCGCAATAAAGGCTGTGAAAATAATAAAAAGCAGACGGATATCCATTATGCGGCACTGACTGTCCGGAATGAGCTAAATTCTGAAATTGACCATGCGATAAATAATAATATTACCGGCGATCAGCAAAAATGCTCCCGCAGATATGGCCGGAATCAGCGCCGGTGAATGTTTCACCTCGTCAAAATATCCGGGGGCGATCAGAGATACGATGCCATAAAGAATAAAGGGCATGGCCGACAAAACCCGCGCCGACATTCGCCCCTCCGCACTCAGTGCTTTGGCCTTCAGCCGCAATTTCTCCCGTTCACGGATCAGCCGTGCAAGGCGGCTGAGAATATCGACAAGATTGCCGCCTGTCTGGCTCTGCACGCTGACCGCATTGATCAGAAACAGCAGATCATCCTGCCCGACGCGCCGGCTCAGATTGTCCACAGCCGTGACAAAATCCTGCCCGAACATGATCTCATCGGCAGTGATGCCGAATTCCGTGCCGATAGGGTCGGGCATTTCGCGGCCTACAATTTCTATGGCCGAAGAAAAGGGTTTGCCCACGCGTAAACCCCGCACGATGGTGTCAATGGCATCGGGAAGCTGGCTGGAAAAACTGGCGATTCTCTTGACTCTGGCATGACGGAGAAACAGAAAGATCAGCAGCGGCCCTGAAATCAGGCCTGCCCCGGCAGCAATGAATGTATTGAACAGGTTCCAGGGCAGCACAAGCAGCAGAAGCGCAAAAATAACGGCGATGAGCAGCAGCGTGGACACTATGATGGCCTGCCTCGAAAGTTTCATGCCTGTCTGGACAAGGTAATCATTCCATTTGCGCAGCAGCGGACTGTTGAAATTGGTAAAGCCGCGCTCGCGCCGCAACGCATCCAAAATCACCGATCGGCCGGACAGCCTCTGGCTCAGCGCCAGCCGCCGGTTGATCACTTTCTGTTTGAGGCGCGCCAGAAACAATGTCCAGGACAGGGCTTCGAAACAAATCACCGCAGAGGCGAAAACCAGCAGATATATCAGCCAGGGCTCATTCATGTCCGGGCCTCGTCATAAGGGTTGGGAGGGGTCGAAATAGGAATTGGGAATTTCTATGCCATAGGCCTTCAAATCTGCGGCAAAACGCGGTCGCACACCGGTTGCCATGAAGGAGCCATGCATTTTGCCGTCCTTATCGGTAAATTCCTTCACAAATTTGAAAATTTCATGCATCTGAATGATATCACCTTCCATGCCGGTGATTTCGCTGATGCTGGTCACGCGGCGTTGCCCGTCCGGCATACGCTGAACCTGAACCACAAGTTTGATGGCGGAGGCAATCTGGCTGCGGATGGCGTCCCATGTCATTGGGGTTCCGGCCATGCCCACCATTTGCTCAAGCCGTTTCAGCGCCTCGCGCGGTGAATTCGAGTGAATCGTGGTCATGGAGCCTTCATGCCCCGTATTCATGGCCTGCAACATGTCAAAGGCTTCCGCGCCGCGACACTCACCCATAATAATCCGGTCCGGGCGCATACGCAGGGCGTTTTTCAGCAGGTCGCGCTGGAGAATCTCTCCCGTGCCCTCAACACTGGCCGGGCGTGTTTCCATCCGGCCCACATGGGGTTGTTGTAGCTGCAATTCAGCGGCATCCTCAATGGTGATCAGGCGTTCATGCCGGGGGATATAATTTGAAAGCGCATTGAGCAATGTTGTTTTGCCGCTGCCCGTTCCGCCATTGATGATCAGGGAGACGCGCCCCTGCACGGCGGCAGCCAGAACCTCAACCATTTGCGGGCGCAGCGCACCCATCTCCACCAGACGGTCCATATGATAGGGTTTGGGCGCAAATTTGCGGATAGAAACCAGCGGGCCGTCCACCGCGATGGGACGTATGGCCACGTTCACACGCGAGCCGTCCGGCAGGCGGGCATCAACCATGGGCGAGGCCTCATCAACACGGCGCCCGACGCCGCGCACGATCTTATTGATGATGCGCAGTAAATGCGCCTCATCCTTGAAATGCACATGCACCTCTTCGAGCTTGCCGGCTCGCTCGACAAAGCAATGCTTGTGGGTATTGATCAGAATGTCATTGATGGTCGGGTCATTCAGCAGGGGCTCAATCGGGCCAAAGCCGATCATTTCGGCGATGATTTCCTCGACAAAAATTTTCAGCTCTTCCTGATTGAGTGAAATATTCATTTTGCGGATATGGTTGGCCACATAAGAGTGAATTTGCCGGGCCAGATCGTCGGGGGATAATTTTTCAAGCAGGGCCAGATCAAATTCATCAATGATGAGTTCGTGAATTTTCACCTTTTCATCCCGCAAAGACGGGATTTTGCTCATCAGATCCTGATAGGAGGTTTCAGGTGCGGCTGGTTTTAACGCAAGTGGAGCGGCGGCCTCATGTGGTGTGTCCGGTTTTTGAGAATTTCTCTTGAAAAAGCCCATGACGCCTCTCCTTTTGTGCAAATGGATTTATGAAAATGAGTTCACAGAAAAAGGGGTGCTGGTTGTTCATACGGGACGGCACCCGCATCCGCTGCAAAATGAATTTATCAATTCTGGCAGTTATCGTGCCTTTGGCAATTTGCTCTCCATTTTATCATGTTCTGCCCGGGACCGCACAAGATCCGTGCAAAATTTTGTAATATTTGCAATATCATGAGAAAATTTATGCGATGGCTGTGCAACAGAAACGGGGATGCCTATATTGGCGCTTTCGACAACAGCCTCCGTATATCGGACAAAAACAGGCTCAACATCCTCCAATATGCTGGAGACATGGTTGCGCCGCGCCACTTTTCCCAACATGCTGACTTCGCTGCGGTTGATCACCACTCGAATGTCGCCGCCAAAATCCTCAATATGGCGCACATCCGAGAGTGTTTCTGAAATTTGCCGTAAACATGGGATCGTATTGACGCCGGTCATTATCACGCCATGCGATACAATCAGCACCTGTTCTGTCCAGGAACTCCATAAAACTGGCAGATCAATCAGAATATATTCATATTTATTGGCAATCAGTCCGAACAGCACATCGAGGGTCGAAACATCAAGCGCCTCCATCACGGTCTTGTTGCGGGGTGCGGCCAGAACATCAACGCCGCTGGAGTGATGGCTGGTGTAAATTTCCAGAAGCTGGCTGTCCAGCCGGTGGGGATCCTGGATAATTTCATCAATTTTGAGCCGGGCCTCAATATCAAGATAATCACAGATGTGGCTGGTCTGGAAATCAAGATCGACCAGACAGATCTTGCGCGCAATGCTCTGGTCGCTGCCAATCAGTTGTGCTGCCGTCTCAATGGTCAGGGTGGAATTACCAACCCCGCCGGCGCAGGGCAGAAA
>DAIMHB010000131.1:0-6040 GCA_036723545.1 Beijerinckiaceae bacterium | reverse complement strand
GTCCCTGTGAACGTGCATTCGGCCAACTGGCTGTGGGTGAACAAGGCTGTTCTGGCCAAAATCGGCGGCACCGAGCCCAAGACCTTTGACGATCTGATCGCATTGCTGGCCAAGGCCAAGGCTGCGGGCGTTGTCGGTCTGGCACAGGGCGGTCAGCCCTGGCAGGAAGCCACCATGTTTGACTCGGTTGTGATGTCAACCGGCGGCGTGGACTTTTATAAAAAGGCTTTCATTGATCTGGATCCGGCGGCTCTGAAGTCGGACACCATGAAAAAGGCCTTCGACAATCTGGCCAAGCTGCGCGAATATACCGACCCGAACTATGCCGGCCGTGACTGGAACCTTGCAACCGCTATGGTCATCAAGGGCGATGCACTGCTTCAGGTCATGGGTGACTGGGCCAAGGGCGAATTCGTGGCCGCCAAGAAGGTTGCCGGCACCGATTTCCTCTGCCCGCGCTTTCCTGGCACCGCTGGCACTGTGATCTATAACACCGACATGTTCGGCATGTTTGCTGTGCCTGCTGACCGTCAGGCTGCTCAGATCGCTCTGGCCACCGCCACCCTGTCCAAGAGCTTCCAGTCGGCCTTCAACGTGGTCAAGGGTTCGGCTCCGGCACGTATCGATGTTCCGGATACGGATTTTGACGCATGCGGCAAGGTCGCTATCAAGGATCTGGCCGATGCCAACGCCAAGGGCACATTGGTCGGTTCGCTGGCACAGGGTTATGGCGCGCCTCCAGCCGTCACCAATGCCTATAAGGACGTTGTGACCAAGTTCTTCCATGGCGAAATCAAGACCTCTGAGTCGGCTGTTGCCGAGCTCTACAAGGCCATTGACGGCGCCAAGTAAGGGCTGCCCTTACTCTGGAATGCTCACCTTCATATAAATGATGAGGGTGAGAAGGATTAAACTTCCCCCGCCTCCTGCGTGAAGCGGGGGAAGATTATGATCCCCGCGCTGCGGGGCGAAGACCGCTTTTGGAATTTCTCTTGAATTTAGGATTGCAGCATGACGCTGGCAGCATCCCGTCCCTCATCTTCGAGTTTGCGCACAAAATTGCAGGACGCCCTGCCCAGACTGGTGCTGGCGCCGAGTTTTATGCTCCTGCTGGTGTTTGTTTATGGCTTCATCCTCTGGACAATTTATCTGTCCTTCACCAATTCCAAGGCATTCCCCTCTTATGATCTGGTGGGCTGGGGCTCCTATATCCGCCTGTGGAACTGGACCTTTGACACGGATCCGCCCTCGTCATGGTATACGGCCATTGTCAATATGGGGCTGTTTGGCGGACTTTATATCTTTTTCTGCCTTGTGCTGGGGCTGACACTGGCGATTTTGCTGGATCAGAAAATTCGGGGCGAGGGCATTTTACGGCCCATTTATCTTTATCCGCTGGCGCTGTCCTTTATCGTCACGGGCACAGCCTGGAAGCTGTTTCTCGATCCGGGCATTGGTCTTGAACGCGCGATGCACGTCTGGGGCTGGACGAGTTTTAAATTCGACTGGGTGGTGAACCCGCGCATGATGATTTATTGCGTGGCCATTGCCGGTATCTGGCAAAGCTCCGGTTTTGTCATGGCGATGTTTCTGGCGGGTCTGCGCGGCATTGATGGCGAGATTCTCAAGGCGGCGCAGATTGACGGGGCCTCAACCTTCGCCACCTATCGCCGGATTATCATTCCGATCATGCGGCCTGTGTTTTTATCGGCCCTGATTGTTCTCGCGCACATGGCGATCAAATCCTATGATCTCGTGCTGTCGGTGACAGGCAAGAATCCGGGCGGGGCGGCGGAACTGCCCTCAACCTTCATGTATTCCTACACCTTCACCCGCAACCAGATGGCGATTGGTTCGGCCAGTGCCGTGATCATGCTGATGACCATTGCCGCGATCATGGTGCCTTATCTTTATTCCGAACTGCGGGAGAAGAAATAATGAGCGTTGACGCCCTTCTCAAAGCGCCTGCGGCTGAACCTTCGCGCTCCACCGCCACCACGCGGGTGGTCATTTATGGCCTGCTGCTGCTGTTTGCTGCCATTTATATTCTGCCTCTCGCCGTGATGGTGATGACCTCGCTCAAACCGCTGGACGAGGTGACAGGCGGCAATATGTTTGCGTTGCCGCATGACCTGACCTTCCAGCCTTGGGTTCAGGCCTGGGGCAAGGCCTGCGTTGGCCTGACCTGCGAAGGAATCAAGGGCTACTTCGGCAATTCCCTGAAAATGGTGATCCCGGCTGTGTTGATTTCAACCTTGATGGGCTCTCTGAATGGATATGTGCTGACCAAATGGCAGTTCAGGGGGCACCGTCTGGTGTTCGGGCTGATGTTGTTTGCCTGTTTCATTCCGTTTCAGTCGGTTTTGATTCCGATGGCGACCATTCTGGGCAAATTCGGGGCTTTTGGTGAATATCTGACAGAGACTGTCGGGTGGGATTTTGGTTTTGGCGCGCCCACAGAAAATCTTGTGATTGTGCATGTGGTCTATGGTCTGGGCTTCACCACTCTGTTCTTCCGCAATTATTATGACGCATTCCCCACCGAGCTGGTTAAAGCCGGCATGATGGACGGCGCCAGCTTCTTTCAGATTTACCGCCGCATTTTGCTGCCCAATTCCACCCCGATCTTCATCGTGACGGTGATTTATCAGTTCACCAATATCTGGAATGACTTTCTCTTTGGTGCAACCTTTGCCGCCGGTGATGCCATGCCCATGACGGTGGCGCTGAACAATGTCGTCAATACATCGACCGGCGTGGTTGAATATAATGTCAATATGGCGGCGGCGATCATTGCCGCGCTTCCCACCCTGTTCGTTTACATTGTCGCGGGGCGTTACTTTGTCCGTGGCCTGATGGCTGGCGCCGTTAAAGGATAAAATCATGGCTTTTCTCGAAATTTCCAATCTTAAAAAGAGCTTCGGTGCTGTCGATATTTTGAAAGGCATCGACCTTGATCTCGACAAGGGCGGCTTTCTGGTGCTGGTCGGGCCTTCGGGCTGCGGCAAATCCACCCTGCTCAACACCATCGCTGGCCTTGAGAGCATCACCTCCGGCGACATCAGCATTGACGGGCAGGTGGTTAATGATCTGCACCCTTCCAAGCGCGACATTGCCATGGTGTTCCAGTCTTATGCGCTCTATCCCAATATGACGGTGGGTCAGAACATTGCCTTCGCGCTGGAAATGCGCGGCGTGTCCAAGGCCGAGCGTGAGGCCGCTGTCGATAAGGTGGCCAAAACCTTGCAGATCACCCATTTGCTGCACCGCAAGCCGAGCCAGCTTTCGGGTGGCCAGCGCCAGCGCGTCGCCATGGGCCGCGCGCTTGTACGCGACCCACGCATTTTCCTGTTTGACGAGCCCCTGTCCAATTTGGACGCCAAGCTGCGCGTGGATATGCGTATTGAAATCAAACGCCTGCACCAGACCACTGGCACCACCATTGTCTATGTCACGCATGACCAGATCGAGGCCATGACGCTGGCGACCAAAATTGCCGTGCTCAAGGATGGCGAGGTGCAGCAGGTCGGCACACCGGCGCAGATTTACAACACGCCGTCAAACCTGTTTGTGGCCGATTTTATGGGCTCACCCGCGATGAATCTGATTGAAGGCACCATCGCGCTGGAGAATGGTGCCGCGCGCGTGGTGCTGACCCGTGCCAATGCGGCGTCGATCTCGCTCAGCCTGCCTGCGATGGAGACGGCCATCACAGACGGACAGAAGGTCATTCTGGGCATCCGCCCCGAGGCCATCACCGATCCGGCCAGCGCCGACCACAATTCCAAACATATTGACATCATCAATGCGCATGTGGATGTGGTTGAGCCCGCCGGGGCCGATACATTTGTGGTCACGCATATTGCTGGCAAGGAAGTTACAGCGCGTCTGCGTGCCGATATTGATGTCATGTCCGGTCAGGCCATCGACTTCGCCTTCAATATGGACAAGGCCGTTCTGTTTGATCCGGCCTCCACCCGCCGTATTGCCTGAACCAATATAAAAGGGCGGCCACACTGGCCGCCTTTTGGTTTAATCAGCAATAATGGCCTCGGCGGCATGTTTGGCCCGCGCTTTCAGCGGCAACTGTTTCATCCGCCAGATAAAGACAAAAGCGCAGAAGAAACCGGCAAAAACCGCCATAAAAATCAGCCGGAAGGTGGACACGGCCACCTCGCCGGTGAGTGTGCTGTGCAGCTTTTCAGCAGTTTCGGCCCCGCTGCCCGACAAAAGAATGGCGCCGAACACCGCCACCAGAAAGGCGCTGCCCAGTTGCCGGAAGAAATTGGCCGTTCCGGTGGCTGTGCCCAGCTGGTGCGGCTCCACAGCATTCTGAATGGCTACAGTCGTGACCGGCAACAATGTTCCCAGCCCGACACTCACCAGCCCTATAATCAGCTCAACGGCGGCGAGCGGCAGATATTTGCCTGCACACACCAGCACGGCAACACCAAGCATGGCGCCCAACAGCCCCCACATGGGCAGACGCTTGTAATTTTCCATATGCAGCATGACGCGGCCAGACAGGGTGGCCCCGCCCACTGTGCCGATCATCAGCGGAATCAGCGCAAGGCCGGAATTCGAGGCGCTGAGGCCGGACACGGTTTCAAAATAGACCGGCATATAGATGGTCAGGCCGATATAGGTGCCCATGCCGAAAAAGGCCGAGAGCGTGCCCATACGCACCACCTGATTGGCCAGAAGCTCCACCGGAATCAGCGGCTCATGCGCCCTGGCCAGCCGCAGGCCGAACAAGCCCCAGAAGGCGACAGACAGGCCCAAAAGGCCCAGAATTGGCGCAGAGCTCCACGCAAAGCGGATGCCGCCAAAGGTCAGGGCCAGCATCAGGCTGACAGTGGCCATCACCATCAGCACCGCGCCCAGAATGTCGAGCTGGTGCGGGCGGTCATGTCGCGGCAGTTTTTTCAAAGCCGCGCTGGTCATCAGATAGGCGGCAAAGCCCAAGGGCAGGTTGATCCAGAAAATCAGCGACCAGTGCAGATGTTCGGTGAAAAAACCACCTAAAACAGGGCCAAGAACGCTGGCCATCATAAAGACACTGGCAATGTAAATCTGATAGCGGCCCCGCTCCTTCGGGGCGATAATATCGGCAATAATGGTTTGAGCCAGCGAGATCAGCCCGCCCCCGCCCATGCCCTGCGCCGCGCGGGCCACAATCAGAATGAACATGGTGGGGGCCAGCGCACAGACAATCGAACCGAGCGTGAAAATGATGATGGCGGCCAGCAGCACAATCCGCCGCCCGTGAATATCGCTTAATTTGCCATAAAGCGGGGTGACGGCAGTTGCGGTGAGCAGATAGATCGAGGCGACCCAGGACACCTGATCCTCATCGCCCAGCTCGCGGCCAATGGTTGGCATAGCGGTGGCGACGATGGTTTGATCCAGCGCGCCCAGCAGCATGGCCAGAATGATGCCGCCGACTATGGTTTTAATGTCGCGGTGGGAGAGGGCAGGTGAAGGCGTGTGAGAGGTGTGCATGAGGCTCATTCAAAGGTAAAATATTTTCATTTACGTTTCGCATAGCTCATCCTATCCGCATAAACATGGTTCTGCATGGCTGCATTGCTGAAATGGAATGGCTCGGGCGTTTCAGCAACGCCTTCATCACTCTTGCGCTGGGGCACGATCCCGCCTAAAGACGTTAAAAACCGATGGAGAACCTCATGCGCGCCCTCAACCGTGCCGAAAATGCCCTGCGTCCCGTATCCATTGAACGCAATGTGGCGCGTTATGCCGAAGGCTCCTGCCTCATCAAATTTGGCGAAACCCATGTTCTGTGCACCGCCTCGCTGGAGGAAAAGCCGCCGGCATGGCTGCGCGGGCAGGGCAAGGGCTGGGTCACGGCGGAATATGCCATGCTGCCGCGCGCCACCCATTCGCGCACCCGCCGTGAATCGACCAGCGGCAAGCAGTCAGGCCGCACACAGGAAATCCAGCGGCTGATTGGCCGCTCGCTGCGTGCGGTTGTGGATCTCGGTCTGCTGGGAGAAAAGCAGATCACGCTGGATTGCGATGT
>DAIMHB010000130.1:0-6046 GCA_036723545.1 Beijerinckiaceae bacterium | reverse complement strand
ATTCTAGCATTTTACTTTATAATTTTTGCATGACGGTATTGTGCGGGGTGCATGGCGAAGCGGATGAGCGCTGATCTGTGCTATTCTTCTTGTTTCCCGCCCTTAAAAGCGTATATACAGCCCTTCTTGAAAGATAAGGATAAAATCCGAGCCGGAGTGGGTGATATGGTTGAAACGCGTGCAAAATGGGCCATTGATAGCTGGAGAGCCAAGCCAGTTGAACAGATGCCGGTCTATCCGGATCTGAATGCTCTGAGCGATGTCGAGCGCCAGCTTGCCGGATTTCCCCCGCTTGTGTTTGCCGGTGAGGCGCGCAAACTGAAAAAACAACTGGCCAAGGTCAGCGCCGGAGATGCGTTTTTGTTGCAGGGTGGCGACTGCGCCGAGGCCTTTGCCGAACATTCTGCCGACAATATCCGCGATTTTTTCCGCGTGTTTTTGCAGATGGCGGTGGTGATGACCTTCGGGGCTGCCTCGCCGATCATCAAGGTGGGGCGCGTGGCGGGGCAGTTTGCCAAACCGCGTTCGGCAGGCACAGAAACCATCAATGGTGTGGAACTGCCCAGCTATCGCGGTGATATTGTCAATGATATTGAGTTTACAGCAGCGGCCCGCGTTCCGGACCCGCAGCGCCAGCTTGACGCTTATCGCCAGTCGGCCGCAACGCTGAACCTCATCCGCGCTTTTGCCACCGGCGGCTATGCCAATCTGGAAAATGCCCATCGCTGGATGCTCGGTTTTGTCAATGACAGCCCGAATGGCGCGCGGTATCAGCAGCTTGCCGATCGTATCACCGAAACGCTGGATTTCATGCGTGCCATCGGCCTTGATTCTGAGCAGCATCCCGAATTGCGCTCAACCGAGTTCTATACCTCGCATGAGGCGCTGCTGCTGGGCTATGAACAGGCCATGACCCGCGTTGATTCCACCACCGGCGATTATTATGCCACATCCGGCCACATGCTGTGGATTGGCGACCGCACCCGCCAGCTTGATCATGCCCATGTCGAATATATGCGCGGCATCAAGAACCCGATCGGCCTGAAATGCGGCCCGTCGATCAAGGCCGATGGTCTGTTGCAGCTGATTGACGCGCTCAACCCTGAAAACGAGCCTGGCCGTCTGACGCTCATCGCGCGCTTTGGCTCTGACAAGGCGCAGGAGCATCTGCCAGCCCTTGTGCGGGCGGTCAAGCGCGAGGGGCGTCATGTGGTCTGGTCCTGTGACCCGATGCACGGCAATACAATCAAAGCGGCGACCGGCTTCAAAACCCGCCCGTTTGACCGCATCATGTCGGAAATCCGCACCTTCTTTGCGGTGCATCAGGCTGAAGGCACTTATGCGGGCGGCATTCATCTGGAAATGACTGGCAAGAATGTCACCGAATGCACCGGCGGTGCCCGTGCCATTTCGGAAACCGATCTGCATGACCGCTACCACACCTATTGCGACCCGCGCCTCAATGCCGAACAGGCGATTGAAGTGGCCTTCCTTGTGGCCGAACTGCTGAAAAACGAGCGTATGGCCAAGCCCGCGCGGGTGGAAGCGGCAGAATAATATAAAGGAGCGGGGCTTGCCCCGCTCTTTTACTATGGATGGCATATGAAATCTTTGCTGCTCTCTTGGGCCTTTTGGGCTGTGCTTTCGGCCATATTTGCCGCACTGACGGCCATTTTTGGCAAGATCGGCGTGGCCGAGATCAGTTCGGATTTTGCCACGCTGATCCGCACACTGGTGATTCTGGGTGTGATTGCGCTGCTGGTGGCGACTACCGGCCAATGGCAGGCGCCGGGCTCAGTGCCGCCGCGCACCTATGTGTTTCTTATCCTGTCGGGCTTGGCCACCGGCGCCTCATGGCTGTGCTACTACCGCGCGCTGAAGCTGGGTGACGCCGCCCGCGTTGCGCCCATCGACAAATTGAGCGTGGTGCTGGTGGCGCTGTTTGGCGTCGCGTTTCTGGGTGAAAAACTCTCCGGTGCCAACTGGCTCGGTGTCGGCCTGATCGGGGCGGGGACTATTCTGGTGGCCTGGCGCGGGTGATGAGAAAGCGCAGGCTTCGCTTCTCATGCGCCTGCGCCAGCACAATATCGCCGCGCTGCGCCACAAGATGCGGAATATCGAGAATGGCTAGCGGGTCTGTCGCGCTGACCAGCAAGGCTTGGCCTGTTGCCAGAGCGTCCAGTGCGCGGGCGGTTTTGAGTGCGGGCAGGGGGCATTTCAGCCCTTCCACATCCAGCATTACGGGCGCTGCGCCGTGGGATGCAATAATTTCCGCCACCGCCAGATCAAAGGGCGTGTTGACATTGTAAAACGGGTCGTAGCGGTCTGCCGGCCAGGTCACCACGCTGTGCGCGTGCTGCCCTATAAACGCCTGCATGGCGTGGTCGCCCTGCTGCATATAGGTGGTGAGCGCATCCTTCAGGGCCACCGGCCAGCGGGCGAAAGTGGGGTGAAGCCGCCCGTTGCTCGCCGCGAGGGCCAGAGGTTCGGACGCGCCCGCAAGGCGCTCAGCCAGATCATCCGGCACAAAGGGCGCGTCGCAGGGCGCACTGATAATGGCCTCCAGCCCTTCAGACTCTGCCCAGCGCAGGGCCGAAACAATGCCGCCCAAAGGGCCGCTTTGGGCAACGTCATCGGCAATCAGGGGCAGGGACAGGCGGCTTGCGAGCTCCGAATCGCCGCTGAGCATCACTCTGCCCTGCGGCGCAAGGCGGTGGATGACATGCGCGATCAGCGCGCGCCCGGCCACCGGCCTGTCCGGCTTATGCCCGCCGATTCGCACGCCCTGACCTACGGCAAGAATAATGATGGGCAGCGGGGGCAGTGTCATGACAGAACCTTAAATGAGACGCGCCAGCGCAGCCTGTGCGAATCGGTGAATGATGGGGATAAGTGTCCGTAGACTCACTTAGTGGGTTTTGCGGCCAAGGGAACCGGAAACGCCGAAAGGCCGATGATTTTTTATGACAAATATGTTATATATCAGTGACATTTTTGGTTCAGGTCATAATTTTGTTGCCGCTGTGCCACGGTGCTCTAAAAATAAACCGAGCGTGCCTCTGAGGACGTTGGGTGCATGTTCAGAAAAAGGCACGATTCCTCCGACACTTGGGCAAGTCAAGCCTCTCTTTAAGGCTTTATTAATAATTATTCTACATCTTGTGTTTTGAGCGCGGCTGCATCACTAGTGATTGACAATAAATTGTGGCTGTGGCTGTTTTCATCCATAACCATGCGTAAATGCGTTCAGATGCGGCATGTCGGTTCAGCGGGGGAAACATGGATGATATTCATGTCTGCGCCGGGCGGCGGAATTGCGCGCCATGCTGTGTTGAAAAATGAAGTTTCGGGTAAAATACGCCACTTCGGGGTGATGCAGGCCTCATAGACGGCCAGCCTGACGGGGCGGCGGTTGACCGCAGGACAAGTTAAGTCAAGGCGTGACCGCAAGCCTGACATGCACCCCTGTGCGGCGCTGCAGGGCGGCGGTTGGAGTTGTGTTTTGGGGCAAGACAACAGGTTTCGGGTAGGCCTCATCGGTGGCCGCCGTTATATTTTGATGAATTAAGGACTAAACAGATGAAAATCGCACGTTTTTATACCAAGGCTGGCCAGTCACCTTATGCCGGAATTGAATTCCGGTTGACCAAGAGCGAAATCCGCAATCCGGATGGGTCTGTGGTGTTTGGTCTCGATGGCATCGAAGTGCCCAGTGACTGGAGTCAGGTGGCGGCGGATGTGCTGGCGCAGAAATATTTCCGCAAGGCCGGTGTTCCGGCCAAGATGAAGCGCGTCGAAGAACATGCTGTGCCGTCTTTCCTCTGGCGTTCGATTCCGGATGAAGCGGCGCTGGCCTTGCTGCCTGAAAACGAGCGTTATGGCTCCGAAATGTCGGCCAAGCAGGTGTTTGACCGTTTGGCGGGCACATGGACCTATTGGGGCTGGAAGGGTGGCCATTTCAAGAATGAAAAGGACGCCAGCGCCTTTCATGACGAATTGCGCTATATGATGGCCCGCCAGATGGTGGCGCCCAATTCGCCGCAATGGTTCAACACCGGTATGCACTGGGCCTATGGCATCGACGGGCCGGGGCAGGGCCATTATTATGTCGATTATAAAACCGGCGAACTGACCAAATCGACCTCGGCCTATGAGCATCCGCAGCCGCACGCCTGCTTCATTCAGGGTGTGCAGGACGACCTCGTCAATGAAGGCGGCATTATGGACCTATGGGTGCGCGAGGCGCGCCTGTTCAAATATGGTTCGGGCACCGGCTCCAACTTCTCGATGCTGCGCGGTGAGAGCGAAAAGCTGTCTGGCGGGGGCAAATCCTCCGGCCTGATGAGCTTCCTGAAGATTGGTGACCGCGCGGCGGGCGCCATCAAATCCGGCGGCACAACCCGCCGCGCCGCCAAAATGGTGGTGGTGGATGCCGACCATCCCGATATTGAAGCCTATATCGACTGGAAGGTGCGCGAGGAGCAGAAGGTTGCGGCGCTGGTCACCGGCTCCAAAATCGTCAAGAAGCACATGAAGGCCGTGCTCAAAGCCTGCGTGAATTGCACCGGCCCGGCCGATGATTGCTTCAATCCGGAGAAAAATCCGGCCCTGAAAAAAGAGATCAAGCTCGCCCGCCGCAATGATGTGCCGGATAATTATATCCAGCGCGTGATTCAATTTGCCAGACAGGGCTATAGCGACATTGACTTTGATACCTATGATCTCGACTGGGATTCAGAGGCCTATCTGACTGTCTCGGGCCAGAATTCGAACAATTCCGTCTCGCTGAAGGATGAATTCCTGCGCGCTGTCGAAAATGACGGCCCGTGGAACCTCATCCGCCGCACCGATGGCAAAGTGGCCAAAACCCTGAAGGCCCGTGATCTGTGGGAGCAGATCGGCTATGCCGCATGGGCGTCGGCGGATCCGGGCCTGCATTTCAACACCACGATGAATGACTGGCACACCTGCCCGGCGGCAGGGCCGATCCGCGCGTCCAATCCGTGCTCGGAATATATGTTCCTTGATGATACGGCCTGCAACCTTGCCTCGATGAACCTGTTGCAGTTTCTGGATCCGGCCACGCGCGCATTCAATATCGAAGCCTATGAGCACACTGTGCGCCTCTGGACCATCGTGCTGGAAATTTCGGTGCTGATGGCGCAGTTCCCCTCCAAGGAAATCGCCAAGCTGTCTTACGAATATCGCACGCTGGGTCTTGGCTATGCCAATATTGGCGGTCTGCTGATGTCGTCCGGCATTCCTTATGATTCGGATGAGGGCCGCGCCATTGGCGGCGCCCTGACCGCGATTATGACCGGCATCTGTTATGCCACCTCGGCGGAAATGGCGGCGGAGCTTGGTGCATTTGCCGGTTATGCCCCCAATGCCCAGAACATGCTGCGCGTTATCCGCAACCATCGCCGCGCCGCCTTTGGCGAGACACAGGGTTATGAAGGCCTCTCGGTCAATCCGGTGCCGCTCGACCATGCCTCGCTGAAAGATGCGCGTCTTGGCGAACATGCCAAAGCGGCATGGGATAAGGCCCTGAAGCTGGGCGAAAAGCACGGCTACCGCAATGCGCAGGTGTCGGTGATTGCCCCCACAGGCACCATCGGCCTTGTGATGGACTGCGACACCACCGGTATCGAGCCGGATTTCGCGCTGGTGAAGTTCAAGAAGCTGGCGGGTGGTGGCTATTTCAAAATCATCAACCGCGCCGTGCCAGCCGCCATGCGCGCGCTGGGCTATCGGGAGCATGAGCTGGCGGAAATGGAAGCCTATGCGGTGGGTCATGCCTCGCTGCGCCAGAGCCCCGGCATCAACCACACCACGCTGAAGGCCAAGGGCTTTACCGACGAGAAGCTGGAGGCGCTGGAAAAGACGCTGGCAGGGGCCTTCGACATTAAATTTGTGTTCAACAAATGGTCGCTGGGTGCGGATTTCCTCACGCAAACGCTGAAAGTGCCTGCCGCCAGCCTTGATGATCCGACTTTCGAGCTGATACCGTTCCTTGGCTTCTCCAAGGCCGAGATTGACGCCGCCA
>DAIMHB010000129.1:0-6058 GCA_036723545.1 Beijerinckiaceae bacterium | reverse complement strand
ATTTGTCACCTCCGAACAGGTGGCGGCGCTGGCGGTGTTTTTATGCTCGGACGCAGCCGCGCAAATGACAGGGGCCAATCTGTCGATGGATGGCGGCTGGACAGCCGCATGAAGCCGGTCAATCTCGCGCTTCAGGGCGGCGGCGCGCATGGCGCCTATACATGGGGCGTGCTGGACGCGCTGCTGGAGGATGGCCGCTTTCAGTTTGAGGCGGTCAGCGGCACATCGGCAGGGGCAATGAATGCGGTGAACCTTGCCGATGGCCTGCGTATTGGCGGGCGCGAGGGCGCGCGCAAAAAACTGGCGGATTTCTGGCAGGGCGCCAGTCTTGATGGAAAATTGTCCGAGGGCGAGCGCGATGTCGCTGACCTGCTGTTGAGCTATTGGGGCGGGCTTGGCCGCGTCACGGCCAATTTTTATGATACGGCCAGCCATTTTGTCTCGCCTTATGATGTCAATCCGTTGGATTTGAACCCTTTGCGCGATGTTCTGGCCAGTCAGGTGGATTTCGAGGCTTTGCGCCGGTCTGAAGGGCCAAAATTATTTATTGCCGCCACCAATGTGCACACCGGCAAGGTGCGGGTGTTTCACCGCACCGAACTGACATTGGATATGGTCATGGCTTCGGCCTGCCTGCCATTGATGTTCAAAGCGGTGATGATTGACGATATTCCCTATTGGGATGGTGGTTATATGGGCAATCCGGTGCTGTTTCCGTTTTTTACCGAGACAAAAACCGAGGATGTTGTTCTCATTCAGATCAATCCGATTTCCCGCAATGAAACGCCAAAAACCATCAATGAAATCATGGACCGGATCAATGAGATCACGTTCAATTCGGCTTTGATTCAGGAAATTCGTGCGGTGGATTTTGTTGGCCGGTTGATGGATCAGGGCCGGTTGCAGGGCACGCATTATAAAAAAATCCGGCTGCATATGATCGAGGCGGATGAGGAACTGATTGCGTTGGGCGCAGATTCGAAAATGAACGCCGATTTTGGCTTTTTCCAGCAGCTTTTTGCCATTGGACGGCGCGCGGGCAAGGCCTTTATCGCCAAAAATTATGAACATATAGGCCTCAAAGGCACGATGGCCGTGAAAGAGACGCTGATCTGATCGGTTTGAGCCTGTTGCTTTTACACGAAATCGATTCCCTCGCCTCCTGAGGGGGCTATAGGCCGTCTCTCCCCGTCATCCTGAGGAGGCCGCAGGCCGTCTCGAAGGATGGGGGAGAAGGGACCCCCAGAAAAATGTCCATATAAAACATCATGCTTTAAAACACCTGCAAAGACGCAGGAAATCCCGAAAATTTGCAGATATTTTTGCGATGACTCAACGACAGATCATGGATATTTTATCCATAGATTTTATGATAAACGCCAATTCTTGAGTCAGATCCATGATTTAACGGCTTTGCCTGTGCGCAGTGCCGATGCGTCAGATGTTTGTTTTACAGGTGTCATTTATCATCAAATTCTGAGCGTTTTGCACCAAAAATGTGAGCAAAAAACCACAATATTGCGGATGATTTCACCACGCTTTACTGATGACTCAAGGAGATATTATAGATAATTTATCGATAGATTCAATTCATAATCATAAATTCATGAATCAAACCCGCGATTTATTCTGTTTAGCCGAAGTGACTCACCGTGAGTCAACTGCATTTTTCAAAAATCTCACGATCTGAGCAAAAATCAAAGCGGTGAATCTGGAAAAAACGCGCTTATCCCGTGTTTAACCCTGAAAAGCCCAGACCGAACTGGCTTTCACATCCATATCTTCCAATGTGCGCGGCACCGGCACCTGATATTGAGCGATTTTTTCGAGGTGCGCACGTGCGAGATAGGTGCGCTCCGGGTCGCCGATCAGCACTTTGGCGCCGCGCTGGTGCAGCTTATGCAGCCATGTGGTGACATTTTCGGCCATGTCCCGCTCATAGGAGACATCTCCGGCAAACACCATATCCCAGCCCTGATCTGTCCCGATCAGATCGGCGATGCGCGGCTCCAGCGTCACATGATTGGCACGGGCATTTTCCTGCATGGCGACACCGGCAAATTCATCAATATCGCAGGCCATAACCTGCGCTGCGCCGGCCATTTTGGCGGCAATCGCCACCAGACCGGAACCGGAGGCAAAATCCAGCACGGTTTGGCCTGCCACCAGCGCCGGATGATCAAGAATATAACGGGCCAGCGCCTGCCCGCCCGCCCAGGCAAAAGCCCAGAAGGGCGGCGGCAGCCCAATTTTACCCAGTTCGTCTTCGGTTTTTTGCCAGAGTTCGGTGGCTTCATCGGCCAGATAGAGCTGAATTTCGGGCACAAAGGGCACCGGCAGCAGGCGCGTATGGGTTTTGATGAAATGGCGACGGTCGATCATGCCTGTGCCTAACATGAACCGGCAGTGGGTTGCATCCGTTTTCCGGCTTGCGAAGCGGGCTGTTTAACGCCATCTTCGCGCCATGAATATGAAAATTTTTGACCGGATTGCACCCTGGCTGTTTGTTCTGATCTGGTCCACAGGCTGGATCGCGGCTAAATTTGCGGCAGGACATGCGGATGTTCTGACCTTTATCTCGGTGCGTTATGCGCTGGCCGGAGGTTTGCTGCTGATCATGGCGGTGGCTGCGGGCGCGCGCTGGCCCAAGACCCGCGCAGAGTGGCTGCATAATTGTGTCTGCGGCATTTTGATCCATGCGCTTTATTTGGGCCCCTTGTGGTGGGCGGTGGCGCATGGCTTACCGGCCACCATCTCGGCGCTGCTGGCCTCCATCCAGCCGATTCTTTCAACCGTGCTCGCCCCTCTGTTGCAAAATGAGCGGGTCAGCTCCGGGCGCTGGCTGGGCGTGGTTTTGGGTTTTTTCGGCCTGATCATTGTCCTGTCACCTAAATTGCTCGGGCTGGCCGGTGTCGATTTTTCGGCGCTGATTGTGCCGATTGTTATTAATTGTCTGGGTATGGTGTCGGTGACATTGGGCACATTTTATCAGAAGCGCTTTGTCAAAAACGCCGATCTGCGGGTGATGACTACGCTGCAATATGCCGGTGCGCTGGTGGTTATTCTGCCTGCGGCCTATATTCTGGAGCCGATGCGGATGGACTGGTCGCTGACCCTTATCCTGACTTTGGCCTGGTCGGTGCTGGCTTTGTCGCTGGGCGCGGTGTTTTTGCTGCTGCTGCTGATACGTCACGGGGCTGTGTCCAAAGCGGCGGTTTTGATTTTTCTGGTGCCACCCACCGCCGCTGTGCAGGCTTATTTGCTGATTGGCGAAAGCCTGACGCTGGTTCAGTGGCTCGGCATGGCCGTCACCGTTTTCGGTGTGGCACTGGCCATTCGTAAATAATACGACTTTCGCGCATGTTGCGCTGCAGCACAGAATCTGTAGGCTAACGCCCATTACGAGGGAGTGGGCGCATGTCCGGAATTGAACATTGGCTTGAAACAGGTCTTGCTGCGGTGAAACAGGCGGAGCATCTGCTGGAGGCCGCGCAAGGCAGCGTGCGGGCCCGTGTCAGCACCAGCGGTAAATTGTCAAATGAGTGGCTGGAGGCTGAGCAGCATGCGGTGCATGGTCTCGCCTGGCTCGCCACCTATGTGCAGGCGATTCGCGAGATGGTGGCCTATGCCGCGCGACTCTCCGGCGAGGGACAGTTTGGCGAAGTGGAGGACCTGCTCACCCGTATCGGTCTGGGCGAATATTTAGCGCAGATTATCGGCGGCATTCCGATGAATCAGGGCGAGATTTTGCGCCTTTCCGATCTGGGCCTGAGCGCTGATGTGCAGCGCGCCTTTTGCACACACGCCGTTGCGGCGCTGGTGCAGGATGGCAATACGCCAGCCCGCCGCGCCCGTCTTGTCGCGCTGATCGAGGCGCAGGGCGCACATGCCACGGTCGGCAATCCGGGGCTGGATGAGACGATGGAGGCGATTCGTGATGAAATGCGCAAATTTGCCGCCGCTGAAGTGCTGCCCCATGCGCATCAATGGCACCTTAAAAATGATTATATTCCGCTTGAGGTGATTTCAGCCTTGAGTGATCTGGGCGTGTTTGGCCTCACCATTCCTGAAGAATATGGCGGCATGGGCCTTGGCAAAGTGGCCATGTGTGTGGTGTCCGAGGAACTCTCCCGCGCTTATATTGGCGTGGGGTCGCTGGGCACCCGCTCTGAAATTGCTGCCGAGCTTATCTTATGCGGCGGCACCGAGGCGCAAAAGCAGCATTATTTGCCCAAACTGGCGTCGGGCGAGATTTTGCCCACCGCCGTTTTCACGGAGCCGAATACCGGCTCTGACCTTGCCAGCCTGCGCACCCGCGCGGTCAAGGAAGGCGATGTTTATAAGGTTTACGGCAATAAAACCTGGATCACCCATCCGGTGCGCGCCGACCTGATGACCCTGCTGGCCCGCACCAATCCGAATGAGCCGGGCTATAAGGGCCTGACTATGTTTCTGGCCGATAAGCCGCGCGGCACGGATGCCGTGCCCTTTCCTGCACCGGGCATGAAGGGCGGCGAGATCGAGGTGCTCGGTTATCGCGGCATGAAGGAATATGAAATCGGCTTTGACGGTTTTGAGGTGAAGGCTGAAAATGTGCTGGGCGGCGTTGAGGGGCAAGGTTTTAAACAACTCATGCAGACCTTCGAATCGGCGCGCATCCAGACAGCCGCGCGCGCTGTGGGTGTGGCGCAATCAGCTTTCGATTTGGGCCTGCAATATGCCAAAGACCGCATTCAATTTGGCAAGGCGCTGATTCATTTCCCGCGTGTGGCGGATAAATTGGCGATGATGGCGGTGGAAATTCATATTTCGCGCCAGATCACCTATTTTGCTGGTCGCGCCAAGGATGAGGACAAGCGCTGCGATATCGAGGCGGGCATGGCCAAACTGCTGGGTGCGCGCGTGGCCTGGGCGGCGGCGGACAATGCCTTGCAAATTCATGGCGGCAATGGCTTTGCGCTGGAATATGCCATTTCGCGTGTGCTCTGCGACGCCCGCATTCTGAATATTTTTGAAGGCGCTGCCGAAATTCAGGCGCAGGTGATTGGCCGCAGGCTGTTGGAGGGGAATTAGGGGCTGAATTCCACTGCACCAGCACCTGAGAGTGAAGATATAGAACGCTAATGGTCACCCTGTTTTATCTGTAGCTTTGAGCGCTTAAGTATTTCCCGTTAAATGAAGCGATTTAACTTGCTTGAGTTATCATCACATGATAACTCATAGTCTTATGAATACGCCAAAGTCCGACAGAGGCCTTGATGATTTGCTCGCGCTCAATGGCGTTGTGCTGGTTGTCGATCCTGTCGGCAATCATTGGGTCAAGTTCGTCGCACTTAAAGTAGCCCCCTCACCGCACCGTCCGCATGGCGTCAGCTACTCACTCACCTTGCATGGCGCCAAGGGCGAAAGGCTGGTCGGCTATGACAATGCCCACGCCATTTCCGTAGGCACTGGCCCGTCTCGCAGTGCGCGCGTCGCGCATGACCATTGTCATCGCTACGGAACGACAAAACCTTACATATTCAGCGATGCAGCAACGCTGATGCAGGATTTTTGGAACGACGTTGATGCTGTCTTAAAGCTAAGAGGAGTCACCCCATGAAAACACTCAATATTGGCATTGCCTCGCTTGCCGAGATGCGTGCCCGCACCCTTGCCGTTGCGCGTGGTGAGTTGCAACTCGGCGCGGATGAGCCTAAATTGTGGTTTACCTCGATGGAAAGCCTCGCCCGCGTCCTGTCGGACAAAAATCGCCTTCTGCTTGATCTTATTATTGAACAACAACCAAAATCATTGACCGAATTGGAATCGCTTTCTGGCCGGGCTAAGTCCAACCTGTCACGCACCCTTAAGACTATGGCGCGGTTTGGATTGGTGGAATTGCTCAAGGGCGAGGGGGGCACGTTGCGTCCACATGTGTCTTATGAAGAAATAAAGTTCAATTTGCCAATGGCACACCCTAAAGCGGCCTAATTTATGGCCTTAGACTCTGTTGCCTTTAGACGGAAACGGCTCCCTCTCCCCGCCGCGCGGGGAGAGGGTGGGGTGAGGGGCATTT
>DAIMHB010000128.1:0-6118 GCA_036723545.1 Beijerinckiaceae bacterium | reverse complement strand
GCTTCGCTCAACCCTTAGCCGGCACAGCGGCATGTTTTGCCAGAACAGCATCTGCAATCGAAACCGGCAGCGGCAACGGTGTTTCAAACAACCCGAGCAGCGGCAGAATCACAATAAAATGCAGGAAGTAATAAGCGGTGAAAATACGCGCCACAAAGGTCGAACCATCGGACGGCGGCTGCGAGCCAAGATAGCCAAGCCCCAGACCCACAATCACAAACACCCAGAAGAAGGCGCGATAAATCGGGCGGAAGCTGGCCGAGCGTACCTTGGATGTATCGAGCCAGGGCAGGAAGGCCAGAATGGCAATGGCCGAGAACATCGCCGTCACACCGCCAAGCTTGGAGGGGATGGCCCGCAAAATGGCATAGAAGGGCAGGAAATACCATTCAGGCACAATATGCGCCGGTGTCTGCATCGGATTGGCCGTGATGTAATTGTCCGCATGGCCAAGGAAATTCGGCACATAGAATGTAAACCAGCTGTAAAACATCAGGAAACAGACAATGGCAAAACCATCCTTGACGGTCGCATAAGGCGTGAAGGGAATGGTATCCTTGTTCACGTCCTTGACATCAACGCCCGACGGATTGTTCTGGCCGACATGGTGCAGCGCCCAGATGTGCAGGATCACAATGCCCGCAATCATGAAGGGCAGCAGGAAATGCAGCGAGAAGAAGCGGTTGAGGGTGGGATTATCCACCGAATAACCACCCCACAGCCATGTGGTGATGCTCTCACCCACCAGCGGAATGGCCGAGAACAGATTGGTGATGACGGTCGCACCCCAGAAGCTCATCTGGCCCCAGGGCAGAACATAGCCCATAAAGCCGGTGGCCATCATCAGCAGGAAGATGATGACACCCAAAATCCACAGCACCTCGCGCGGCGCCTTATATGACCCGTAATACAACCCGCGGAACATGTGGATATAAACCGCAAGAAAGAACATCGACGCGCCATTGGCGTGGAGATAGCGCAGCATCCAGCCATAGTTGACATCGCGCATGATATGCTCGACCGAACTAAAGGCCATGGTGGCCTCAGGCGTATAGTGCATCACCAGAATCACACCAGTGACAATCTGTGCCACCAGCATGAAGGTGAGAATACCACCGAAGGTCCAGAAATAATTGAGATTGCGCGGTACAGGATAGCTCACACCGGCATCATGCAGCAGCCGGATGATAGGCAAGCGCGCATCCAGCCACCGTGTAAGGCCGGTCGAGGGCGCGTAAGTCGAATGTCCACTCATGTCAGGTCTCGCAGTTCAGGTTTGGCCAGAGGCACTTAACCGATTTTCACTTTTGCATCAGATACAAATTCATAGGCAGGCACTTCGAGATTTTTGGGTGCCGGTCCTTTGCGGATGCGCCCGGACGTATCATAAACGGAACCATGGCACGGGCAGAACCAGCCTTCATATTCACCCTGATGCCCCAGCGGCACGCAGCCCAGATGGGTGCACACCCCGACAAGAATCAGCCACTCGGCCTTTTTCACGCGGGATTCATCGGTCTGAGGGTCCGGCAGGGTCTTCTCATCGACGGCACGCGCCTCGTCGATTTCCTTTTTGGTGCGGTGGCGGATGAACACCGGCTTGCCGCGCCATTTGATGGTGACGATCTGCCCTTCCGGAATGCCGGAAATATCCACCTCGGTGGACGCCAGCGCCAAGGTCGAGGCGTCCGGGTTCATCTGGTTGATCAGCGGCCAGGCGACAGCGCCAAGCCCGACAGCGCCGACAGCGCCGGTCGCAATAAAAAGAAAATCTCTGCGCGAAGGGTCACCTGCCGCTGGCTGAGGTGCCACATGTCCCGATGTCGAGGTAGCCAATAAAACCCCCTAATATCCAAAACCAATATTCGATCTGTATGCACAATCCGCATACACACTACGAATCACCAACCGGCTATATTATGATCACAAAAAAGCTGCAATGCGACCCATCGCCGCCGCCCACATGATCAGAATTCAGCCCAGATTTAGCCGTTATTTCGCACCCTTCGTCGGCTTTGTCCAGACGAGGGCGCATAAATACCGAAGCTATCAGGTATTTTTGACAGGTTCATCCACAGTGGCAAGCCTTATTTTTGCCCACCAGACGAAAGCCTTAGTCAGGTGAGCTGAGCCTTGACGAGACCGCTGGCTTTGCCAAAGTCCATCTGACCGGCATATTTGGCCTTCAAAGCCGCGATCACCTTGCCCATATCCTTCATGCCGGCAGCGCCAAGGCTGGCAATTTCAGCCTTTATGGCCGCAAGAGCCTCCTCATCCGACATTTGTGTGGGCAGAAATTCGCTGATAATGGCAATTTCGCTGCGCTCGGTGGCGGCAAGGTCCTCACGGCCCGCACCTTCATAAATGCTCAGGGATTCCTGACGGCTTTTGACCATTTTTTGCAGCAGAGCCAGAATATCCTCGTCTGTCACCACCTTGCCAAGACCGCGCGCCTCAATATCCTTATCCTTCAGCGCAGCCTGAATCATCCGCACAGCCGACACGCGCGGCTTGTCCCCCGCCTTCATGGCGGCCTTCAGAGTGTCCATTAATTTCTCACGCATGGCGTTTGTCCTTAGTTTTTCTTGACGTAGGCCCAATGCTGCTTCAAAGCATGGGGCAAATCCGCATTCTCTGTAGGACGACCATGACCTCTGTTCAAGACAAAGTCTCGCATCTTGCTGCGACAAAAGCTGAAGATAGCGCACCCTGGGTGCCCATGGTGCCCACAGCCCTTGTTGTGCTGGCCGACGGCACCGTGCTGGAAGGCAACGGCTTTGGCGCTGTCGGCGAGGCTGTTGGCGAAATCTGCTTCAACACCTCCATCACCGGCTATGAGGAAATTCTGACCGACCCATCCTATGCCGGCCAGATAGTCACCTTCACCTTTCCGCACATCGGCAATGTCGGCACCAATGATGAAGACATTGAAACCATCGACATGGCCAGCGCCGCCGGTGCGCGCGGGCTGGTTGTGCAGGCCAGTGTCACCAATCCCTCCAATCACCGCGCCGCCAAACATCTGGATACATGGCTGAAAGCGCGCGGCATTATCGGCCTTTCCGGCCTCGACACGCGGGCGCTGACGGCGCTGATCCGCGAAAAGGGCATGCCCAATGCAGTGATCGCCCATCATCCTGACGGTATCTTCGACATTGCCAGCCTGAAAGCCAAAGCCGCACATTGGCCGGGTCTGGAGGGCATGGACCTTGTGCCCGATGTCACCTCGCCCCAGCGCCTGAGCTGGGATGAGACCACATGGTCATCAGAGGGCGGTTATGGCCATAATCTTGCCAGCCGCTATCATGTGGTGGCGATGGACTTTGGTGCAAAACGCAATATTCTGCGCCTGCTGGCCGATGAGGGCTGCAAGGTCACTGTGGTGCCCAGCACCACCAGCGCGGCGGATATTCTGGCGCTCAATCCGGATGGTGTGTTTCTGTCCAATGGCCCCGGCGATCCGGCGGAAACCGGCAAATATGCCGTGCCGACCATTCAGGCGCTGCTGGACAAACGCATTCCGACCTTCGGCATCTGCTTAGGGCATCAGATGCTGGCTTTGGCCGTGGGCGCCAAAACCATGAAAATGCATCAGGGGCATCATGGCGCCAACCATCCTGTCATGGATTTCACCACCAATAAGGTGGAAATTGTCTCGATGAATCACGGCTTTGCGGTGGATGTGGGCACATTGCCCGCAACAGCCACCGAAACGCATCGCTCGCTGTTTGACGGCAGCAACTGCGGCATTGCCCTCACCGACCGCCCTGCCTTCTCGGTGCAGCACCACCCTGAAGCCTCGCCCGGCCCTCAGGACAGCCATTATCTGTTCAAGCGCTTTGTGGACATGATGGCGCAGGCGAAGGGTTAAGGTTGCGGATAAAACAGATGTTCTTCAGACCTTATATCCGATGAGTTTAAAGAGGCCGCAAGGCCTCTTTTTTATGGTGATTTCTGAATTTGAAATTTCAAACATCCTTTTGCCTTGCGTGCGTTCCTTGTGCACGCAATTCAATAAAAAAGCCCGGCTCAAAACCGGGCTTTTTCTATTCACAATCCGAAAGGGATTAGAACTTGTAATTCACACCAATCACGATGCGGTTGATGTCATGCTTCATGGCAATGGTGTCATCCGTTTCGTCAGAATAGGTAATGTAAGCATCCTTGCTGGCGAACTTGATGTAGTTATATTCAGCAAACAGCGACCAGTTCTTGTCGAGTGCATATTCAGCACCGCCACCGATCAGCCAGCCTGTGTGAGTTGTTTTCGCAGTGCCAAAGTAAGCAGGATCACCCTCTGCATCGCTGTCGGTAAAGCTGTTTTTCACCCAAGCCGCACCACCGGTCACATAGAGCAGGAACTGGGGCTCAAGCAGATAGCCCGCGCGTGCGGTTGCCGTTGCAAGCCATTCAGCCTTTGTTTCAACAACCTCAGAGGAACCGTCCACATTGTGGCTGCCCTTGACCGAGGCGGCATCAAACGAGCCCTGAACACCAACAACGAAATTATTGATCTGGTAATCGCAGCCGATCTGTCCGCCGCCGATAGCACCATTGCCAGTATTCGAACCCAGATCTCCATAAGCCTCGCTGTCATAGCTGCTGTGCTGCGATGCAAAGCCAGCGTTCACACCGACATGGCAGCCGGTCCATGTGAATACAGGGGCAGCGGCAACAACAGGCGCCATAGCGGGAGCCTTTTTGGAAGGCAAATCAGCAGCCTGAGCTGCGAGAGGCGCTGCAATGAGCGCAGCAACTGCAATAAATTTTTTCATAAAAATGTCCTCTGAAAACAAATTTTCAAACGCGCACCCTCTAAAACAAATTTCATATGTGCTGCAATGTGAAATCACAACGTCCGTATCATATTTGATTATCTGTTGCTTTTTTGTAACAGCGCTCTGATCTGCCGCATATAGCCTTTGTTATTGTGGTGTGCGTGGTGCACGCCATAACGGGCGAGTGGTTAAAATTGTCTTCAGACCGGCAAAGGATTTGTCGAAGCGGTTGAGTGTGCGCGTGAGACCGTGTATGCAGGCATGGATTTCATATGACAGCCGGAGCTTTGTGCGTCCGGCACCTAAGAGGCCAAAATGGACACATTCACCAAGCTCACCGGCGTTGCGGCACCGTTGAAAATCACCAATGTCGACACCGACATGATTATCCCGAAGCAATATCTCAAAACCATCAAGCGCACCGGTCTGGGTGCGGGCCTCTTTGCCGAGATGCGCTTTAACGAGGATGGTTCTGAAAATCCGGATTTCGTGCTCAACCAGCCCGCCTATCGCAAGGCGCAGATTCTGGTGGCCGAGGACAATTTCGGCTGCGGCTCCTCGCGCGAACATGCGCCCTGGGCCCTGCTGGATTTTGGCATTCGCTGCGTGATTTCCACCAGCTTTGCCGATATTTTTTATAATAACTGCTTCAAAAACGGCATTTTGCCGATTGTCGTTTCAAAAGCCGACCTCGCCAAGCTGATGGATGATGCCGAGCGCGGCGCCAATGCCACGCTCACCATTGATCTGGAAAGCCAGCAGATTGCCGGCCCGGATGGCGGCACCATTCATTTCGAGGTGGATGCCTTCCGCAAACATTGCCTGATCAATGGTCTGGACGACATTGGCCTGACCATGGTCAAGGCCAAAAGCATCGACTCATATGAGCAGAAGACCGCCGCCGCGCGGCCCTGGGCTTAAAACATGGATGGCCCGCGTCTCGCCCCGAAATCGGGAAATACCAGACAGCTTGTAGTGTTTCTGCATGGCTATGGCGCGGATGGCAATGACCTGATCGAAATCGGGCGGCAGTGGCAGGCCTGGCTGCCCGACGCGGCTTTTGTCTCGCCGCACGCGCCGGACCGTGCGCCGATGGGCGGCGGGCGTCAATGGTTTCCCCTGACCATGCGCGATCCTGCCGAGCGCTGGCGCGGGGTCGAATATGCACGTCCGGCGCTGGACAGCTTTCTGGATGAGGAATTGACCAAGAGCGGGCTGGATGACACAAAGCTGGCGCTGGTCGGTTTTTCACAGGGCACCATGATGGCGCTGCATGTGGGTCTGCGGCGCAAACACCGTCTGGCGGGCATTTTGGGCTATTCCGGCATTCTAGTCGGGCC
>DAIMHB010000127.1:3199-6144 GCA_036723545.1 Beijerinckiaceae bacterium | reverse complement strand
GACCCGCGTATCCACGTTGCCAAATTTTCCGTGGATGCGCGGGTCAAGCCCGCGCATGACGTGCAGAGTTTGACTGCCGACCTCCTCGCTTTTTTCCATGACCGCCTCAAAGTTTATCTGCGCGATCAGGGCACTCGCCATGATGTGATAGATGCGGTGCTCTCGCCCGAAGCCGATGATGTGCTGGCCATTTCACGCCGCGCCGAGGCTTTGCAGGCATTTTTGGACACAGAAGACGGCAAAAACCTGTTGGCCGGTTTCAAGCGTGCCGCAAATATTTTGAAAGCCGAGGAGAAGAAATTCCCGACCGAGGCTTCGAGCTATCTTGAGCCGCTGAACGACACGCTGCTCTCCGATCCGGCAGAAAAAGCGCTGGCTGATGCGCTGTCCCGCGCCGCGCAGGAGGCCGCGGGCCTGCTGGCGACCGAGGATTATGCGGCGGCGATGCAGCTTCTCTCCACCTTGCGCGCCCCCACCGACGCCTTTTTCACCGATATACTGGTCAATGATGAAAACCCGTCGCTGCGGCTCAATCGCCTGCGCTTGCTCAATGCCTTGCGCGTTGCGGTGCAGAGCGTGGCGGATTTTTCTAAAATTGTGGGGTAAAAACCGTCATTGCGCGCAAGCGAAGCACTCCACCTGTTCATTGAATGGATTGCTGCCTTGCAATGACGGGTTTTCTGCAATTTTTGCATAAACTGTTAAAAATGCGTTTCGGCCTATTCCAATTTTGGCATTTTTATTCCATTAAGACGCGCGGTTAAACCTCAAGGAACCTCGATATGACGAAGTGGGTCTATACATTTGGTGACGGCAAGGCTGAGGGTGCGGCGGGCATGAAAAATCTGCTCGGTGGCAAGGGTGCCAATCTGGCGGAAATGTCCAATCTGGGCCTGCCGGTTCCTCCCGGTTTTACCATCACCACCGAAGTGTGTACGGCCTTTTACGCCCATGGCCGTCAATATCCCGCCGAGTTGAAGGCGCAGGTCGAGGCCGCCTTGGCGCATGTCGGCGCGCTGACAGGACGCACATTTGGCGATGCAAGCAATCCGCTGCTGATGTCGGTGCGCTCGGGTGCCCGCGCCTCGATGCCGGGCATGATGGACACGGTGCTCAATCTTGGCCTGAATGACGCAACTGTGGTGGCGCTGGCGCACAGCTCCGGCGATGCGCGCTTTGCCTATGACAGCTACCGCCGGTTCATCCAGATGTATTCCAATGTAGTGCTGGATGTGGACCATCATAATTTTGAGGAACTGCTCGACCATTATAAGGAGCGTAAGGGCTATGCGCTCGACACTGACCTCTCGGCTGAAGACTGGCAGGCGCTGATTGTGCAGTATAAGGCCAAGGTGGTGGACGAGACGGACAAACCTTTCCCGCAGGATCCTCATGAGCAGCTCTGGGGCGCGGTGGGGGCCGTGTTTTCAAGCTGGATGAATGCCCGCGCCATCACCTATCGCCGTTTGAATGATATTCCGGAAGCCTGGGGCACAGCCGTGACTGTGCAGGCCATGGTGTTCGGCAATATGGGCGAGACCTCGGCCACCGGCGTGGCCTTTACCCGCAACCCGTCTACCGGCGAAAACAAGCTCTATGGCGAGTTTTTGGTCAATGCGCAGGGCGAGGATGTGGTGGCGGGTATCCGCACACCGCAGAATATCACCGAAGCAGCGCGGATCGAGGCCATGTCGGACAGTCCGTCGATGGAAAGCGTCATGCCGGATGTGTTCGCGCAGTTTGTCCGCACCACGCATTTGCTGGAGCAGCATTACCGCGACATGCAGGATATGGAATTCACGGTGGAGCGCGGCAAGCTGTGGATGCTGCAAACCCGCAATGGCAAGCGCACCACCAAGGCGGGCATCCGTATTGCGGTGGATATGGCCAGCGAGGGCCTGATTACGCAGCAGGAAGCCATTATGCGCATTGAGCCGGCTTCGCTGGATCAGCTGCTTCACCCCACCATTGACCCGAAGGCGGCGCGCAAGCTCTTTGCCTCCGGCCTTCCCGCCTCCCCCGGCGCGGCGTCGGGCGAGATTGTGTTCAACAGCGACGAGGCCGAGAGGCTGAAGGCGGCGGGCCATAAGGTTGTGCTGGTGCGGGTGGAAACCTCGCCGGAGGATATTCACGGAATGCACGCGGCTGAGGGCATTCTGACCACGCGCGGCGGCATGACCTCCCACGCCGCTGTGGTGGCGCGCGGCATGGGCAAGCCCTGTGTCTCTGGCGCGGGGTCAATCCGTGTGGATTATGCGGCGCAGACCATGAGCGTGGCCGGAACCATGCTGAAAGCCGGAGACATCATCACGGTGGACGGCACCACGGGTCAGGTGCTGGTGGGCAAGGTGGCGATGCTGGAGCCGGAATTGTCCGGTGAATTTGCCACACTGATGGGTTGGGCGGACAAATTGCGCCGCATGAAGGTGCGCACCAATGCCGAAACACCGGCGGATGCGCGGGTGGCGCGCAATTTTGGCGCGGAAGGCATCGGCCTGTGCCGCACCGAGCATATGTTCTTTGAGGGCGACCGCATTGTCGCAGTGCGCGAGATGATTCTCGCCGATGATGAGGCCGGTCGCCGCGCTGCCTTGGCCAAATTGCTGCCCATGCAGCGGCAGGATTTTGCCGATCTGTTCGAGATCATGTCCGGACTGCCGGTGACCATCCGTCTGCTTGACCCGCCTTTGCATGAGTTTTTGCCGCATACAGAGGCTGAAATTGCCGAAGTGGCGGCCAGCATGGGCGCCAGTGTCGAAAAACTGCGCCAGCGCGCCAGCGAGTTGCATGAATTCAACCCCATGCTGGGGTTTCGCGGGGTGCGCCTGGCGATTGCCTATCCGGAAATTGCGGAAATGCAGGCGCGCGCGATTTTTGAAGGCGCAATTCTGGCCGGAAAAAAGACCGGCCAGCCGGTCACAGCCGAAATCATGGTGCCACTGGTG
>DAIMHB010000127.1:0-3189 GCA_036723545.1 Beijerinckiaceae bacterium | reverse complement strand
GCCGCTGGTGATGGCGCGCAGCGAACTTGACAGTGTCAAGGCGCGGATTGTGGCCATGCATGAGGCCGTGAAGGCCGAGAGCGGCGTCGATGTGCCCTATCAGATCGGCACGATGATCGAACTGCCGCGCGCCGCCCTGCGCGCCGGGGACATTGCCACCACGGCTGAATTTTTCTCCTTTGGCACCAATGACCTGACCCAAACCACGCTGGGCATTTCGCGCGATGATGCTGCTTCATTTTTGGGGCCTTATACCGCCAAGGGCATTTTGCCCGCCGACCCCTTTGTGACGCTGGATGTGGACGGCGTGGGTGAACTCGTTAAAATCGCGGCGGAGCGTGGCCGCGCCACCCGCCCCAGCATCAAGCTCGGCATTTGCGGCGAGCATGGCGGCGACCCGGCTTCCATTGTGTTCTGCGAAAGCGCACATATGGATTATGTGTCCTGCTCGCCCTTCCGCGTGCCGATTGCCCGTCTTGCGGCGGCACAGGCCGCTCTGGGCCAGAAGGCTTCGAGCCTGGCATGAAAATCTCAAGCCCCGTTCCCGTGGCCTATCTGGCGCTGATGTGTGTCAGCGTGGCGGGTTTTGCCTTGGCCGTGCAGGGGCGGCCTGAATTGCAGGCGGGGGCCATGTCCCCGCTGGTGTGGCTGATTCTTGTGGCTTTGGCCTATGAAGTTTCGCAAAAACTACTGCCGCGTCTGAGCTTGCCGCCGATTTTGCCGATGCAGCGTTTTGCCGGCTATTTTGCCGGTGCGGTGATTTATCTTGTGCTGACGCGCATTTTAAACTGACTCATTCCGGCACATTTTAGCTTTGCTTTGGGTAAGGTTCTGTCAAGGTTAACAGTCTGTCAATAAAGACGGGATAATCTCAACCCCATCGTGTCCGTGCAGTGCGGCGTAGAATGGGTTTGGGTATGGCGCAATCGCGTTTGATGTGGGCAATTCGGACGCTGTCGCCCTATTGCGTGGCGGCGGCGCTGCTTGTGTCCTTCACCGCGACAGCCGGACAGGACATGTCCTTTGGCGGCACCAGCGCGCCGATCAGCACTCATGCCGCTGCGCAGCCGGAAGACCTGATTCCGGCCGCACAGGCGATAGAGCGCGGCGCATTCAAACTGCCCGGGCTGCCCGCAGGGGCTGTGCTGCGCGCCAGCCGTCATCTGAATGGCGCTGCTCAGGCGCAGGATGAAACACAACCCCATTATGGCCTGAAGCACGGGCTTGAAACGGCCAGCGCCCCCGAGGTCAACCGCCAGTTGAGAGGCCTACCCTTTGTTGGGTTGCCGCCAAGTTTTGATGCACGATTGCGCCATCCCGGCCCGCTGACCGCGATGGGCCTGTTGAAAACTTCGGATTTTCAAACATTGGCGAGCGTTTTTGCCGCTGAAACCGCACCGGATGATATTTCTCGCGCCCCGGATGAGGGCGGCGGCACCGGTCTGCACGCCCGCGCCACCGATACGCCGACCACAATCTTGACTATTCATACGCCTACAAATGCCCGTTCCCGTGCCATGCAGGGGGCGACGCCCGCCGTGCCGCGCGCTGTGGCGCTGGGCTCGACCACGCCGGCTCTGCCCGAGGCCGTGCCGGTGGAAGTGGCGCTGGCCACACCGAACAAGCCTGCGGATAGCGCGCAGTCCAGCATAGTGCCACAGGACAATCAGCCCGATTACCGCGCCCAGATCGGCCCTGAGGATATGGCCCGCGAGGAGAAATGTCTGGCCGAGGCCGTATATTTTGAGGCCCGCAGCGAATCTGAAAAGGGACAGGCCGCCGTGGCGCAGGTTGTGCTCAACCGCATGATCAGCGGGCTTTACCCCGCCACCATCTGCGGTGTGGTCTATCAGAACCGCACCCATTATATGGCCTGCCAGTTCACCTTTGCCTGTGAGGGCAAAAGCCTGAAAATCAATGAGCCGGAGGCATGGGCGCTGGCCCAGCGCATCGCCAAACAGGTGTTGCAGGGCACAACCTATCTGGCCGCCGTGGGCGGCGCCACCCATTATCACGCCACCTATGTGCGGCCCTATTGGGCAAAATCATTGAAAAAAATGGATAAAATCGGCACACATATTTTTTATAAATTAAGACCGGGGCAGACTTAAACGCCTGCTCTCTGCATAGCTGCTAAAGCCCATTTAGGGCATAAAAGATCGTAAAATATTTCAAATTTTTTTCCATGAAGTATAAAATCAATAGCAATATTATTCTCCTGAATAACAATTCCGTTTTTTGTTAATTTAAGATGAAAATTTGGCAATAAATTTCCATTTTTTATTATTTGATTTTTAAATTCGCTATTTGGTTCAATAATTTCTGCAACGATAATGTCTATAATGCTAATTATACGGTCGGAGTACCAATGCAATTTAAACGGAGTGCTGGCGCTGGTTAAACCTAAACCTATCGGCATATATAAATTATCTCTTATTGGCAGAAACATATTTACGCCACATTTTCGAAATTTGCTTATATTTGTAGCGTTTGATGGCGGATAAGATTTTACTGAGCTGGATGTTTTATATCTGGCTTTTTCGCAATAGTTTGGCCAATTTCTTACAAGGATTTCCAATAAGTCAGGATCACCCCATTCATCACCTTTTGGATGAGGTCTTACGTCAATAACACGGACAATATCATTATCAATCGCGCAAAATGCTTGATAATTTGAACGCTTTGAAAAAAATTCTCCCGGCTTCAAGGGATTTGACGTCAAATGAAAATGGTGAATGCCCCAGTCCGCCCAAAGCAAATCTGTTCGTAGATGTTTTTTATTTCCACTTATATCGTGGTGTTTAACCCACGTCTCTGATTGGTAAGGATTAACATCTTCACCATTTTGAAATTTATCACACAGTTGATTGAAAGCAGTTTGAATATCAGCGGGCAATTTTTTTGGAAACTTGTCTGATAACAGAACTAACCTTGGATAGCTTTCAACATAGAGAAGCCTAAAGTCTAACCAGCGCAAAAGAGGTGAGCTTAATTGAGGGATTTTTTGATCAAATTTAATATTAAATATTTTGATTAGATTAAGGCATATATCATCTATGTCTTTATGAAATTGCTGAAATAAATTTTGCTTATGAATTTCATTCATGATTTCTGCTCATTTTTAGTGTCAAAAATGAGTGTATTTTATTTTTTAGATTAAACAATCTCCACGCGAAACGGCACGCCCTC
>DAIMHB010000126.1:0-6145 GCA_036723545.1 Beijerinckiaceae bacterium | reverse complement strand
CCTTTTTGACACTGCCCGCCGCCTGACGCATCAGGAGCTTGCCGACCTCGGTCGAGCCGGTAAATCCCACCGCCCGCACCAGCGGATCCTCACACATCACCTTGCCGATAGCCGGTGCATCACCGGTCAGAATGTTCAGAACCCCCGACGGTAAACCGGCACGAATCGCCAAAACCCCCAGCGCCAGCGCGGTGAGCGGTGTTTCCGGCGCGGGCTTGATCACCGCCGTGCAGCCCACCGCCAGGGCGGGCGCGACCTTGCGTGTGATCATCGCCGCCGGAAAATTCCAGGGCGTAATGGCGGCAATAACACCGACAGGCTGTTTCATTACCAAAATCCGGCTGTCCGCACGATGGGCCGGGTTGATTTCACCATAAATGCGCTTGGCCTCCTCGGCATAAAATTCGATGAAGGAGGCGGCATAATCAACCTCGCCGCGGGCCTCAGCCAATGGCTTGCCCTGCTCGCTGGTCATGATAATGGCCAGATCCTCACGGTTCTGAATCATCAGCTCAAACCAAGCCCGCAACACGGCGGCGCGATCTTTTGCGGTTTTTTTAGACCAGAGCCTGAATGCCGCAGCGGCCGCCTGCACCGCCTCGGCCGCTTGCGCCCCGCCAAGATGCGGCACATGGGCAAGAATGACCCCCGTCGCCGGATTGATCACCGGATCAACAGGCTCCCCGACCCAGTTGCCGTTGATCAGGCATTTGGACTGGAGCAAAGATGGGTCGGACAGGTTCATATCAGCCTCGTTCAGGAATTGACTGCGCGCGCTTCTAACATGCGGCTTTATGGGCCGCACGCTTAAAATCAAAGGATTGAGCGCCGTTTATTTTGGTGCGGTGCAGATCACCCTTTCATCATATACAAAGCAGATGCTCATCGCACCCGTATGCAGGTCCACCCGGAACACACCCTGCTCGTCATCATGGCTGGACGACATCAGACCATATTCGCTCGGGGTTTGTTTGCCGGCCCCCTCCCCCGCCGGATAACACAGGGTCACACCCAGCGCATCGGCGGCAACTTCG
The DNA here is from genome assembly GCA_036723545.1 of Beijerinckiaceae bacterium. GTDB lineage: Bacteria > Pseudomonadota > Alphaproteobacteria > Rhizobiales > Beijerinckiaceae > JANXSV01. Next base: position 5,111 of record DAIMHB010000126.1, on the reverse strand, counting down.
GTTTTGCCAGGCGTCAGGCCATATTCGCAGGCACCCATCTCGCCGGTAAATTTGTCCACCCGATAGACACGGTTGAGATTTTTTTGCGGCGCGGCGCGAAATTCAAAATTCGCCGCCTGTGAAGGCGCGCCACTGCCCAGAACAGCCAGCACAACACAGGTCGAAAGGCGCAAAACATTCAAACACGGGGCAGCCTGACGCATGATAGAGACTCCGGACAATCGACATTCGATGACAAAACCGAATCAATCCTGTTAAGATCACTCAGAAACTGATGAATTTCAAACGCCGTTTGATACCCTTTGCGGCGCTGGCCTCAATTCCACGAAATCCTGCGCATTGCCTTGCGCCTCAAATAAGGCTAGCCAAAGGCATGACAACAGCTTCGCCCCCCCTCCTCGTTTTCGACCTCGACGGCACACTGGCCAATACCGCCGGTGACCTGATGGGCACCCTGAATTTTATATTGGCACAGAATGGCATTGCCGCCCTGCCGGTGGAAAAAGCCCATTCCCTGCTGGGTGCGGGCGCGCGTGCCCTGCTGCGCCGTGGCTTTGCCGCACAGGGCGAGACCTTAACCGATGCGCGGGTTGAGATGCTGTTTGACCAGTTTATCGGCCATTATTCTGAGAATATTGCCATTCATTCGCATCTTTTCCCGGGCGTGAATGCGGCGCTTGACCGGTTTTCACAGCATAATTTCCGCTTTGCCATTTGCACCAACAAGGTGGAGGCGCTTGCCGTCAAGCTGCTGGGCGCACTGAATGTTGCGCAGCGCTTTGACGCGATCTGCGGGCAGGATTCCGCCATCATCGACGGACGCGCCGTGCAAAAGCCCGACCCGCGCGCATTGGTGCACGCCATAAAAACAGCAGGGGGTGTGCCAGAGCGGGCCATTATGATCGGTGATTCCAAAACCGACATCGACACCGCCCGCGCGGCCGGTATTCCGGTGATTGCGGTCGATTTCGGCTATACGGATATTCCGGTGGCACAGCTCGGGCCGGATGTCGTGATTTCGCATTTTGATCAGCTTTGGGATGCGGTGCATCACATTGAACACAGCATCCTGCAGCAAAACAGCAAGAGTCGGCTTGACTTCGCCGCAACTCGACCTTAAACGATGCTCCACGGCCAAGCGCCGGGCGCGTAGCACAGCGGTAGTGCGTTCCCTTCACACGGGAGAGGTCACAGGTTCAATCCCTGTCGCGCCCACCATTTGAACAAGTATTTTCTCAGCCCCACTGCGTATCATTGCCATAAAAGTCCCGGCAATAAGGATGTTGAGGCGGTGGCTGCCCCCGCAACAGGCTTTGCCCTCGCCTGCCCCGAAGCGATTTCGAGGGCCCAGTATGACTTAAAGCGTGATTGCGGCGCATCAATTTTCACCAGCGCCACACGGGTCGCGGTTTTCAGCAGCATATTGTCCCGATGATGCGGCGAGGCGATCCAAGATTTAATCGCATTTTCAACGGTAGGATGACCGGCACCCACATTTTCAGCCGCATCGGCCAGCGCAAAACCCGCCGCATTGATGCGGGTGGTAAAGTCCCCGTCAATTTCATGAGATAAAACATCATGCGCGGCCATGGCCTGCACCTGACGGGAGGCCACGCCCACCAGCGCCTGATCCGCCACCACAGGCCCAAGCCCATTTTGTGCGCGAAAGGCATTCAAGGGTTCAAGCGCCGCAGCGGTCATATCCTCAGGCACACCGGTGCGCAGAGTGGGCTGGTGCGTCACACAGGCCGCAAGCCCCATCACAAGGGCCATGAGAATACAAAAACGGGAGAGAGACATGCGGCAAGAATTCCAAATTGATCGAAGGCGGTGTTTATCAACCGCATAGCTTTCTATCAAGCGCAGCATTGCGGTGGATAATGAGTATAATCGACCCATCTGAATGTGTGAAAAATGGGCCGGGTTGGACACCCCTCACCTCAGGCCAAGCTTAATATTTCATTCAAGCGCTGCTCAAATGTGAGAGAATAGGTCATATAATCTTTTGAGAGCAGAGATATATGGCTTTTAACCACAATAATCAGCAGAAGAATTGCAATATCGGTTGGCTTGTCCCATGGCGTAACCGAAAATATGTCCTGTGACAGATATTTCCTGTTTTCAAAAAAAGTCATCCAATACAGAAAATCATAACCTTCAATCCCCCAAAAGGCATCCTCCCAGTCAATAACGGTTAAAGCCGGGCCATTGCCAACAAGGTTGGCAGGGCTGAAATCACCATGGCAGAGGACACTCGTAAAATCCGTCGCGCTTTTTTGCCGGAGCAAGGCAAAATATGGACGAATTTCCGCTGTCATTTGATCACTCAGATGGTTCTTTTTCCACAAATAGTGCAGAGCATCTTCACCCGCACTCAGCAGGCTGGCAAAATTATCCGGAATCAATGTCTCCGACGGAGCCTTAAAATGCCGCAGCCTGTCACCAAGACCCCGCAGAACGTCGGCTATATGGTCTGGCCGCACCATCTGGCGGCGCGGTTCAAAGGCATTCATCACAAGCCAAGAGCGGGGGTGGTCATCTCTGCCAAGAGAGAGGATTTCGGCACCGGCGGACTGCCCGTATAAAAATTCCAGCAGATGCTGCTCCTTTGCAACATGCTGCTGTGCACCCGCCCATCTGCCTGTTTTGAGAAAACGGGCCATGCCGTCAATGCGGGCGAAACAACAATAGCTTGATGTTCCGCCCTGCACGGCTTCTATATGCGTGAGTCTATCACCAAAATAATTTGAAATTTCGGCAATTTGCGCGTCTGAAACATGCTTAGACCCCTCTGCCGCATCTGCTGCAGCAAAATACCTTAATTTACTCAGCACCATAAAACTCTTTTAAATAAGGCAATTCGTCATATTTGAAATGTCGCGCAAGGGCCGCGGTGCCCTGTCTGATCTGACGTTTCTCGTCATCATTCAGCTCATGGATAAGGCTTTGATTATAGTCGCTGGTGCTTTTAAGCACCGTGCCCCAAGGCGCAATCATGTCGGAAATGTCTTGGCCGTTCCAGCTCGGATAGAGCATTGAAGGCTCAAACTCCAAGCCCGCAAATGCGGCCAGAGACTCCATGAATCTCTGCTTGTCATCCACCATGTCTTCATAGCGGAAGATATGAACATTCTGCGGAAACATCTTTGCATACATTTCCACGGTGGAATGATAAATATTCCATGTAATCAGATATTTACTGAGTGGTTGAGGAAATGGCCGCCGCTTGGTGTCACGATAGGCGGAAAACGGATTGCGGATCATATGCACAATCCGAACGTCGGGAAAATCACGGATAATGCGCTCGGCATCAATTCCGATAGCCGGAGAATAGCCTACATAATGTGTGGCCCGCGCCGGATCGGCATAATAATTTTCCCAGGCCAGGAATGTCGCGCGAAAGAACGCCTCGATAATGTTGCGGCGAAAATAGGGTGGCGCGCCCAGAAGCCGTGAAAATTCAGCCACCCGCTTGGCTTCATCCAGCTTAAGGTCAGCATCCTTGAATTTTGAGCCGTTTTTCTTCCGAAGAAAGGTTTTCATTTCTTCGTCGATGATCTGCTCATAAATTTCTGCCGGTGTCAGGCCTTCCGGAAATTCAGGGTATCTGTATTGCACACGTTCCAGTGAGGACAGAAAATCGCTGAAATTACGGTTTCCAAGCTGAGATTCAAACGGATACACACAACATCTGGAATGTCCGTCCAAATGGCGATGTGCCACATTTCCACCATGTTCGAAGCCAGCAGAAATTAATATAAAATTAAACTTGTGCAAAACATCTGCTCCAAAATCGTATCATTTAAAATTCACACCATTCAAAAATTGAGTCTTAACCCGTGTTGAAACTCAAAATTACCTTCAGGACACAAACCCTGCACTGAACGCAGCTTCAGGCAATGAGCGGTGGGTTACATGAAATCCATTTTAATAAGACCAACCCCCAATTTACGCCTATCCCCGTTCATCCCCAGAGAAACAGGCGTGGTCGGGGCGTAAGGTATCAGCTCAATCCGGTCGGCAGAGGGAGACGATGTCTCCGTTTCAACCTCGATCACATTTTTTCCCGGCACCAGTGTGCGCTGAAAAGATTGCGTTCCAATCCGGATCGTCAGGGGGTTGTTCTCATTGGGCCCAAAGGGGATAAGGGCAAGGCGCAGTTTCAGCTTTTGCGGTAATGGATGTTCAAACTCCAGCACAAGACTCGGCGCAATATTGCCATCCGTCCATCGTCCCCATGTTTCGGCGTCGGATAAACCGCGAATATGGGAGACAAAAGACGGCAGATCCGGCCGCGTAAAATCTATACCCTCGCTCAGCTGTGCCGTATAACGAAGGCCATATTCGTCAATAATAATTCCGGAAACGGCCATGATTTGATTGCTGCTTTTACCCTTTAAATCAACTTCGGGTACATTCGGAATGATAAAAAAGACGATTTCGCCATCCTCGCGAGTCAAATCAGGCTCATGTCCGAAATACGCCACAGCGGAGGCTATGATTGCATTGGCGTGATCAGGGTAACCATGGCGATTAATCCAGAGACCGTGAAACCCCAGCTTCCGCATGGCTTCCATTTGCTGCGGAAATGGCAGGGTCTCCATCCCGCGAAAAAACCAATCGCCCGCAGAGCCTGCAATGCCACCATAACTGGCGCGAAGTGTCGGAGAATGCGCAATTAAAATAAAATGCACATAAGTGCCCATTTTATAGGGAGGCCGAGATTCTGGAAAACTCATATATGGCAGTTGATAGATCGCTGCATCCGCAGGAATGAGATTTGAAATCGCTGTGACAAAGCGATGATCCATCTCGGCAGCGGTCTGATTGGCCTCCAGACAGCTGTGACAGGGCTTTGGTGTCTGGTCGAGAACGCCCAGAATCGACAAAACCACGGCGGTGAGCGGTGCCAGCCATACATGTCGCTGAAATAAGCTCCAACGCGCCACCTGTGTTTGCAGCACCAGAAAGGCCAATAGAATCGCACCAAAGCCGATAAATACGCTGATCCTGTTCCAGGCCCGGATCAGCGGGGAAATCGCAAATGCGAACATCGCCCCGCCACCGCCTATAATCCCGAAAAATATCAGCACAAGCAGAAGAAAAGCGAC
>DAIMHB010000125.1:0-6153 GCA_036723545.1 Beijerinckiaceae bacterium | reverse complement strand
GGGCGGGCAGACCGTGCAGATTTTACTCTCCGCGTGCCGGAGCTGGGCCGAGGACGGCAATGCTTTTGCGCTTGCCGAATGTTCCGAAAAATTTATCGACGACCTCAAATTGTTTGGCTTCGCGCCACATCAATTCACCGCTGTGGAGACCTTGCCATGACCATGACTGTTCTGACTGTTGATGATTCGCGCACGATGCGTGACATGTTGAAATTTGCGCTCTCGGGCGGGGGATATCGCGTTGTGCAGGCTGTTGACGGGCTCGATGGCATTGAGGTGCTGGAGCAGGAAACGCCCAAAGTCATCATTACCGATATCAATATGCCCAATCTCGACGGTTTCGGCTTTATCGAACATGTGCGCAAGGACGACCGCTTCCGTTTTGTGCCGATCATTGTTCTGACCACTGAGGCTGATGCGGAAAAGCGTAACCGTGCCCGGCAGGCCGGCGCAACGGGCTGGATCGTCAAGCCCTTTGATCCGGTCAAGCTGCTCGACATTATTCGGCGCGTTTCGCCTTAACTCACCCCGGAGATACGACAATGGACGCTATGGCTGCGATCAAAGAGACGTTTTTTCAGGAATGTGAGGAACAGCTCGCTGAGCTTGAAACAGGCTTGCTGGCAATGGAGCAAGGCAACACCAATCTCGAAACCGTGAATGCGATTTTCAGGGCGGTTCATTCCATAAAGGGCGGCGCGGGTGCCTTTCAGCTTCACCGGCTGGTGCGTTTTGCTCATTCCTTTGAAAGCACATTGGATCTGATGCGTTCGGAGCGTCTGGTCGGCACTCCGGCTGTCATGAAAACCATGCTTAAAGCCGCCTATGTCCTGACCGATCTCGTCAATGCCGAACGGGTGGGGGATACATTCGACGAAGAAAGCGCCGCCAATCTGACCGCCGAGCTGGATGCCATCAACCGCGGCGCCGGTCTGAATGCGGATGCTGATGGTCACAGCGAGGAAGAAGAAATCACGGATTTCGTGCCTGTCACCTTCTCGCTGGATATGTTTGAGGCTCAGGACGATGTGCCCGCGGGTGACGAGTTTAAAATCACCTTCAAACCGCACCTGCTGCTCTATCGCAATGGCAATGAAGCCACCTTTTTGCTGCGCGAGCTGTCAAATCTCGGCACAATGACCGTGGAATGCGACACCAGCGAACTGCCCTCCTTGTCGGAGCTTGATCCTGAGGGGGCCTATCTCGTCTGGACGATCCGGCTGGTGACTTTGCAGCACGAGACAGCGATCCGCGATATTTTTGAATTTGTTCTGGGCGATTGCGATCTTGAGGTGGAAAAGGTTGCCGCGCCTGAACCGGTGAGCACGGTCATTCCCTTGCATCCGGCATCAGGGGAGGCTGCCCCAGCGCAGACCGATACAGGCGCGGCTCAACTGGCCCCAGCCGGTGCTAAATCCGGTGGGGCTGAGGCTGCGGACAAAGCCAAAACCGAGGCCGCAGCTGCAGAATCGGCTGTCAATGCCACAATCCGTGTGGATCTCGACCGTGTTGACCGTCTGATCAATCTTGTGGGCGAGCTGGTGATCAATCAGGCCATGCTGTCGCAGCGTGTGATCGAGGGCGGACTGGCGCGCTCCTCCAATGTGCTGGCCGGCCTGAATGCCCTTGAGCAGCTGACCCGTGAAATTCAGGAAAGCGTCATGGCCATCCGTGCGCAGCCGGTAAAACTGCTGTTCCAGCGCATGTCGCGCATTGTGCGCGAGGTGGCGGATGCCACCGGCAAGGCGGTGCGTCTGCGCACCGAAGGGGACACGACCGAGGTGGACCGCACGGTGATTGAACGTCTGGCCGATCCGCTCACCCATATGATCCGCAATGCGGTGGATCACGGCCTTGAAAAGGTTGAGAAACGTCTGGCCAATGGCAAGGCCTCGCAGGGCGAGGTTCGTTTGTCCGCCAGCCACAGATCAGGCCGCATTGTCATTGAGGTGGCTGATGATGGTGCAGGCATTGACCGCCCGCGCGTGAAATCCATTGCCATCGACAAGGGGCTGATACCGCCGGATTCGGTACTCACCGATTCTGAAATCGACAATCTGCTGTTTCTTCCCGGTTTTTCGACTGCGGACACGGTTTCGGCGATTTCCGGCCGTGGTGTGGGCATGGATGTGGTCAAACGCTCCATTCAATCCTTGGGCGGGCGCATTGCCATTGCCTCCAATCCGGGCAAGGGCACGACATTTTCGCTCAGCCTGCCGCTGACCCTGGCGGTGCTGGATGGCATGGTGGTCACAGTGGCCGATCAGACGTTGATCATTCCCCTGACCGCGATTGTTGAAACCATGCGGCCCAAACCCAAAGATGTGCATCAGCTGGGGGTGAACAGCCAGGTGATTGCCGACCGTGGCGGTTTTGTGCCGCTGATTGATGTGGGCCGCTCGCTCGGGTTCAGGGCCAAACATTCAGATCCGCTCAGCTCGGTGGCCTTGCTTGTCGAGACCGATTCAAGCACCCGCAGCGCCCTGATGGTGGATGCCATCATCGATCAGCGGCAGGTGGTGATCAAAAGTCTGGAAGCCAATTACCGCCATGTGCCCGGCATTGCGGCCGCGACCATTCTGGGTGACGGCCGCGTCGCTCTCATTCTGGATATTGATTCGTTTGTCGCGCATTCAAACCAGCAAATTCCTCTTTATGAAACATCCCTCGCAATAGCAGGTTAAAGGTCATGAGCACTCCCCATAAAAATGACATTGTTTCCGCATCCGAATTTCTGACCTTCCGGATTGGTGCGGAAGAATTTTGTGTCGATATCATGTCCGTGCGGGAAATCCGTGGCTGGAGTCCGGCCACAACCCTGCCCCACTCCCCTGCCTTTGTCTGCGGCGTGATCAACCTGCGCGGCACTGTTTTGCCCATTATTGATCTGGCCGACAGGCTGGGGTTTTCTCCGGCTGAGCCGACGGCGCGCCATGTGATTATTGTTGTGCAGGTCGGGCGCCAGAGCATTGGCCTCCTGGTGGATGCCGTTTCGGATATTCTGATGCAACCTCCTGATTCCATTCAGGAAACACCGGACATTGTTTCCGACAATGTCAAGGCATTCGTGCGCGGCGTTCTGGCGATTGAAGGCCGGATGATCAGTGTCATCGCGCTGGACGGTATTACACCTCAGGTTATGGGAGAAGCGGCGTGAATCCTGAAACCGCACTCGTTCCGCCCCGGCGGATGAATACGACAGGCAATGGCTCCATTGTCGCTGGCGAATTTGTTATGACCAGCCAGAATTTTCAGCATATAGCCGATATGCTCTATGCGGATGCCGGTATCGAACTGCCGCAATCCAAGGCCATGCTGGTCTATTCGCGGCTGGCCAAACGCTTGCGCGAGCTGCAATTTTCGAGTTTCAATGAATATTGCGATTTTGCCGCCGGCCCGAATGGCGCTGCGGAGCGGCGCAAGATGCTTTCGGCCCTGACCACCAATGTCACGAGTTTCTTTCGTGAAAACCATCATTTTGAGCACCTTAAAACAGTGGCCCTGCCGCCTTTGTTGCAGAGCGCGCAAAAGGGTGACCGGGTCAGAATCTGGTCGGCAGGCTGTTCGACCGGGCAGGAGCCCTATTCCATTGCCCTGACCCTTCTGGGCATGGAGCCAAAGGCTGCCCAGCTGGATATCCGCATTCTGGCAACCGACATCGATCCGCAGGTTCTGAAATTTGGTGCGCGCGGTGTTTATGAGGAGGCTGCGCTCAGCGCTGTGCCGCCGGAACTGAAGCGAACCTATTTTTCACCGGCCGATACCGAGTCCGCGCAGGAATGGCGTGTGGGCGAGGTGCCGCGCAAGCTCATCTCCTTTATGGAGCTGAATCTGAATGGTCATTGGCCGATGAAAGGCCGGTTTGACATTATCTTCTGCCGCAACGTTGTCATCTATTTTTCGACGCAAACGCAGCAGGCCATCTGGAGCAATATGGCTCAAAAATTAATGCCCGGCAGCTGGCTCTATATCGGACATTCCGAGCGGGTTTCAGGGGCAGCCACTCCGGACTTCACCAGTGCCGGCATTACAACCTACAGATATAAAGCAAAGGCCACATCATGAATCCTGTTCGTGTTCTTGTTGTTGACGATTCGGCGACCATGCGCGGTTTTATCACCGCCAAACTGTCGGCTGATCGAAATATTGAAGTTGTGGGACAGGCCTCTGATGCGTTTCAGGCGCGTGAAGCCATCAAGGCGCTCAATCCGGATGTCATGACCCTTGACATTGAAATGCCCAATATGGACGGGCTGGCCTTTCTCGAAAAGGTGATGCAGCTGCGCCCCTTTCCGGTGATCATGGTGTCATCTCTCACCCAGAAAGGGGCCGGTGCCACCATCAAGGCGCTGGAAATCGGCGCTGTTGATTATGTCTCCAAACCCTCGTCCGAGGAGCCTGATTCGTTTGATGGCCTGACAGACAAGGTGCGTATGGCGGCGCGTGCGCGCGTTGGCCAGTCGGGGGCCTCGAAACAGCAGGCGCTGGCCACGAGTAAAAAGTTTTTTGTTCCGGATGGCAAGCTGGTGGCGCTGGGTGCGTCAACCGGCGGTGTTGATGCACTCATCGACATTATCTCGGCCTATCCGTCCAATTGTCCGCCGACGGTGGTGACCATTCACATGCCGCCGCTGTTCACCAAAACCTTCGCCAATCGCCTCAACAACCTGTCTGCGGCCAATGTCTCGGAGGCTGTGGACGGCGCCGTGCTCAAAACCGGTTATGTCTATATAGCGCCGGGGGGCAATGCGCATCTTGAGGTTGCCCAGACAGATCAGCTGCGCTGCAAATTGCGCGAGGGGCCGCCGGTCAACGGGCACCGGCCTTCGGTGGATGTGCTGTTTCATTCGGTTGCCAATGTGCGCAAGGCCAAGGCTGTCGGTGTGATTCTGACCGGTATGGGCAATGATGGTGCCGCCGGATTGCTGGCCATGCGGCAGGCAGGCGCCCGCACGCTGGGGCAGAATGAGGCTTCCTGCGTTGTCTATGGAATGCCGAAAGTGGCTTTCGAACGTTCTGCGGTCGAGAAGCAGCTGCCTCTGGGCAGAATTGCGGATGAAATTCTTACCCTCACATCCTCATCAAACCGAAAAGGCTAAGTCTCATGTCTCTTGCTCAGAACCTCCAGGTCATCGTGGTCGATGACACATTTGTCAGCCGAACGTTGCTTGTGGATACGCTGGCCCAGCTTGGCATCCGCAATGTGGCCATGGCCAAGGATGGCACGGAAGCCCTGAAAACCCTGATGGCCAAACCGGTGCATCTGGTGATTTCAGATATGAATATGCCGGGTCTTGATGGTTTGGGGCTGCTCAAAGCCCTGCGTGAACATAAGCCCACCAGCCGTATCGGGTTCATTCTGGTCACTGGCAGTGCCGATAAATCGCTGATTGAGCGGGGGCGTCAGATCGGTCTGAACAATTATGTCAAAAAACCCATTACGGCAGTTTCTATGAAGACGGCGATTGAATCCGTTGTTGGGCGGCTTGCATGAGCGATGTGACGGCCGGGGAAAAGCGGGTCAATATTGTGCAGGGTGAATTTAAGGTCAGCCGTGACCCGCAGGTTGTGCTGGCCACCTTGCTCGGATCATGTGTTGCTGCCTGTATCCGCGACCCGGTGGCCGGTATTGGCGGCATGAATCACTTTCTTCTGCCCGGCGATGCTGAGCGCTCGGGACAGAGTGCGGGCGAGGATTATGGCGTGCATCTGATGGAATTGCTGATCAACGGCCTGATGCGGGAAGGTGCGCGCCGCGACCGGCTGGAGGCAAAACTGTTTGGCGGCGCCCGGATGATGAAGGGCCTTTCCGATATCGGCCAAAGAAATGCCGAATTTGCTGTCCGTTTTCTGAAATATGAAAATATACAGCTCGCCGGCAGTGATTTTGGCGGTGAACGGGGCCGGCGGATTATCTATTCACCGGTCACGGGGCGTGTCCGGCAGATTTATGTTGGTGATGCCAGCATAGAGCAACTGGCGCCCAAACCACCGGTTGCGGCACCGGCATCCTTTGATGATTTCGAGCTTTTTCTGCCAAATTTACCACCCGCGCGGAGATAAATAATGTCAACAGCCCCTCAGGTGAGCCATTTGCAGCCTATGGATCAGGTTTTGAACCGCACAAGTGATGAGCTGCGCAAAATGCAGAGC